>JAPPAB010000152.1 GCA_026705765.1 Gemmatimonadota bacterium | reverse complement strand
TCGACCAGAACACTATCATCGTCTATACCTCTGACCACGGCGAAATGGCCGGCGCCCATCGCATGTGGACCAAACACAACATGTATGAACAATCGGTCTGCGTACCGCTCATCATCCGCCTGCCCGGAGACATCCAGGCCAACACCTCGTACAACCACCTCGTCGAACACGTAGATATCTACCCCACACTCGCCGAATTGTGCAACCTGCCCATTCCCGAAAACATCCACGGACGCAGCTTTGCCCCTCTATTTGACAACCGAACTTACCAGCCGCGCGAATATGCCTACTCCGAATACGATTTTTGTCACAGTGTCTTCACCCGAGACAATCGGTATGTGGGCAAACCGCCCATCCTCATGGTCCGCACAGACCGCTGGAAACTCAATTATCTGAGTTGGGCACGCTCTGAACTCTTTGACCTGAAGAACGACCCGAATGAATTTCGCAACGTCATTGACGACCCCGCAAATGCCAGCATCGCGCGCGAACTCACCGACATTGCGAAACGGATGTATGAAAACTGACCGCAACGGAATATCCAACCAATGATATAAGGAGCACATTATGCCTGCATTTCAAACACCCGACGGCACAATAGTCAAAATGAGTGGAAAAGAACTCGTATTTGGAGAAACCATCTTCTCGCCGAGGGAATCCAACGACATCCTCACAGACACGGAAGCATTGAGACAGCGAATGGAAGAAGACGGGTATCTCATCATCCGCAACTTTCACAATCGCGAAGACATCCTGAAAGCGCGAAAAGAAGTTGTCGATCACATGGAAAGTCAGGACCTGCTCGCCGAAGGATCGACACTTGAAGATGCCATCATCGGCGATAGAAAACGCTCCATGCGCTTCAAAGACAGCCTGGTCAAAACATGGCCCGGCTTTCTCAACATCGTCGATGGCAAAAACACAATGGACTTCTTCGGTCGCTTTTTGGGTGGTCCCGCCCTCTCGCTCGATCACAAATGGCTGCGCGCCGTCAGAACGGGAGGCAATGCGGGGATGCACTGCGACATTGTATATATGGGCGCGGGCACCAACAATCTCTATACCATGTGGACAGCACTGGGCGATATCTCCCTCGACATGGGACCACTCGCCCTCTGCCTGGGATCGCACAAACTCGAACATCTCCGCAATACCTACGGCGCATCGGATGCACACGACGACCTGATTCAAGGCGCATTCTCCAACGACCCCTATGATGTCATAGAAACCCTCGGCACCACATGGGCAGCCACGCCATTTCAGGCCGGTGATGTCGTCATCTTCGGCATGTACTTCATGCACGCCTCCCTCGAAAACACCACCAACCGCTTTCGCATCAGCAGCGACACGCGCTACCAACTCGCCACAGAAGCCACGGACCAGCGACACATGGGCAAAGACCCCGACGTAATACCCAAAGCAGATCTGTCCGAACGCAAGTCCATCGAAGAATACCGCGCGGAATGGGGATTGGCGAAGGAGACCTCTTGAAATGCCAAGCATCACACAGCACAAACCCGACAAAGCTTATGAAGGCTACACCCTCTTCTCAGAAACCTTCGCGGAACCAAACTGGGAAGTCGGCAAAGAAGCCGTGGTGTACCTCATCGACATGAACGGAGAACCCGCCCACACATGGCACCTCACGCAACACACCGTCCAGTCTCACTGTCGATTGCTGCCCAACGGCAATCTACTCGTGCCCACCCACGACCGCTCGGGCGTCACGCAGTGCAGCAATGTCGGCATTTTTGAATACGATCCCGACAGCACACTCGTCTGGCGCGTACGCTGTCGCACCGACCACGACTATCAGGTGCGCGACAACGGCAATCTGCTCATCCACACACTCAACGAAACCATGTGCCCACCCCTGGGACCTGAACTCAAGCGCCACCCGTACATGATCGAGATTACGCGAGACAAAGAACTGGTCTGGGAGTGGAAAGGCGAAGAACATCTGGAAGACCTCGAAGCCTGTCTATCTCCCGAAGCCTGGCAACACGTTCTGGACCGCGCCATTGGACGCTTTGCATTTGACTGGGCGCACAACAACACGCTCCAGCTCATACCACCTCATAAAAACGAGGGTGACGCGCGCTTCAAACCCGGCAACATCTTCTTCTCCTACCGCAGCAACGACGTCATCGGCGTGATCGACTACGACACCAGCGATATTGTCTGGGCATGGGGACCCGGCATCATTGACGGGCAGCACAAACCCCACATACTCGCAAACGGCAATGTGCTGATCTTCGACAACGGCACCCTGCGCGGGTATTCTCGCGTGATTGAACTCAATCCCCTTACCGAAACCATCGAATGGGAATACGTCGCAGACCCCAAAGAAGCGTTCTTCAGCGCAGCCATTTCCGGTGCCCAGCGCCTGCCCAATGGCAATACCCTGATATGCGAAGGCGGCAAGACCCGACTTTTTGAAGTCACACCAGATGGGGAAATCGTCTGGGAATTTATCAACCCCTATCGCCATGAAAACGGACGCCCCGTCATCTATCGCTGCTTGAGATATTCCCCTGAATACGTAGCCCCTCTTCTATCTTGAAAGGAGTTTTCATACCTATGCCTTCTCCCAACGTAGTCTTTGTAATTACCGATGATCAGGGCTATGGCGACCTCGGATGCCACGGCAATGACATCATCCAGACGCCCAACCTCGACAAGCTTTACACCGAAAGCGTGCGATTTACCAATTACCACGTCGGTCCCACCTGCGCGCCCACCCGGGCGGGCATTATGACGGGACGCTATTGCAACTGCACAGGCGTATGGCACACCATTGCCGGACGCTCGCTATTGCGCAAAGACGAAACCACCATCGCCGACTTCTTCAAAGCAGCGGGATATCGCACCGGCATGTTTGGCAAATGGCACCTGGGCGACAACTATCCATTTCACCCGCACAATCGGGGCTTTGACACGGTCGTTTACCACGGCGGCGGCGGCGTACACCAGACCCCTGACTACTGGGGCAATACCTATTTTAACGACACGTACTTCCGCAACGGCGTACCTGAAAAATTCAGAGGCTACTGCACGGATATCTGGTTTGACGAAGCCAAAAAATTCATCGAAGACTGTGGGGACACGCCCTTCTTCTGCTATATCCCCACCAACGCGCCGCACGGTCCCTTCAACATAGCCGATCACTACCGCGAACTCTACAACGGCGACGGCTTGCCCGGCCAGCGCGACCGCTTTTACGGCATGATCACCAACATCGACGAAAACGTCGGTCTCATGCGCGACTTCCTCCACGAAAAGGGATTGGAAGAAAACACCATCTTCATCTTCATGACCGACAATGGCACCGCCAACGGCTGCGCCCTCGACGGCAATGGCTATGTCACAGATGGTTTCAACGATGGCATGCGCGGAAAAAAAGGCTCGGAATACGAAGGCGGACATCGCGTCCCCTTCTTCTTTCACTGGCCCGCGGGAGGATATACCAGCGGACGGGACATCGACACCCTCATTGCCAACATCGACTTCTTACCCACCCTTTGCGACCTCTGTGACGTCCCCATCTCCGACGAAGCCCGCGAACGCATCAACGGCACCAGCGTCAAATCCCTCCTCGAAGGCACAGACAACTGGCCCGGCCGCACAATCGTCACGGACTCGCAGCGCGTGGAAAATCCCATCAAATGGCGCAAATGCGCGACCATGACACAGCGCTGGCGGCTCATCAACGGCGAAGAACTCTACGACATGGACAACGACCACGGACAACGCCACAATGTCGCCGAACAACATCCCGACATCGTCGCCGAACTGCGCCAGCACTACGAAGACTGGTGGGCAATTGTCTCCGAACGCTTTGGCGAAGACGTACCCATCATCGTCGGCTCTGAAAGCGAACCCGTCTCTGTGATCACAACCCACGACTGGCACAACGAAAACAGCGAATCTGCCTGGAATCAGGGTGCGATCCGCCGCGGAACGGAATGCAATGGTCGCTGGGCAATTGACGTGGCCGAATCTGGTGACTACACCTTTGAACTGCGCCGATGGCCCCGCGAAGAAGACCGCGCCATCACCGAAGGCATCCCCGGCAAACTCACGCCCTATTACGGCGGCAATGCAATTCCCGTCAGCACCGCCCGCATCAAAGTTGCAGGGCAAGAACAAGCGCAATCCATCGGATCCGAAGACAAAGGCATCTCATTCACCTGCACCCTCCAGGCCGGTGAAACAAGCCTCGAAACCGAACTCACCGATGGGAATGGCATCTCGTTGGGAGCGTATTACGTATATGTGGAAAAAGTGGGATAAAGCGAGGGGCTGGGGACTGGTTGAGAGGACGTCTCACCTCTTATGTCTTTGTGTGAGGTCCTCTCACCATTCACCTATAAGAAAAACACAATGGGCAAAGGGCTATTACTCATCCTCGCGCTTTTCTTCGCGAGTGTCCCTTCATGGAGTGCGGAATCTCAGTCCGATTCTCTCTCATCGGATCGCCGCGTGCGCGGCGCGGTCTTGCGGTCCATCGCGCTACCGGGGTGGGGACAATTTTACAATGGCAAGCGCGTAAAAGGCAGCGTGATTGCGACAGCAGAAGTAGCTTCGGCCATCGCATGGGTAGTGCGTCGCAAACAGATTAAAGATCGCGGCACTCAAGAGCGGAACCTGTACCTCTTCTCAACCATTGGAATCGTGCTCTACAGCGTGGGAGATGCTTATGTGGATGCCCATCTCAGTCGGGTAGATTGGGCTGAAGTGGAGGCGGGTATCGATGAAAACGGCACGGCAAAATTTCGTCTAAAGTTTAAGTTTTAATGGTGTTTAGACATATCGAATATTCTTCCCCAAAGTCGCTACCATCTCACCGCTTGCTACCATCGGCAGCAAATTTTCCGACCAGAAAATCGACTCCTCTGGCGCACGCAACGTCTCGAGCACATTGCCAAAAGGATCGGTAATATCCGCAACGGGATCACCCTTTTGCAAATGATCGTAGTGCTGCGCGTGAAACTCTATAAATCCACCCCGATTGGCCAACACCGTCAAAAATCCATCCACCACCACTTGCTTTTTGGGTATAAACGGCTCGCCCGGTATAACCCCGTAATACTTCAACACATTCTCGACACCCGTAATACCCTTTTGAATACTCTCCCTATCCCAGCCGAGACACCCACCGAGTTCTGGATCAATCGTCGGAATCCCCTCATCGGGAGCAGAACGCGCGAGTTGACCTTCGGGACCGCGCTGATCGAGAATATAGCCAATACCAAACACCTGAGCCATCTCCATACACACGCGATGAATGCGCTTGCGTCGATCCACCCGCACGCGCACCTCGTCAATCATCGGCCGGCGCCCCCCCTGGTGCAAATCGATACAATAATCGGACTGCAACACCGCATTGTGAAATAACCGATAGGCAATGCGCTCGCTCGACGTGCCATCTTTGCGCCCGGGAAAACACCGATTCATCTTTTTTTCATCAACCGGACTAAATGCCTGATGCGCGTGAAAAGCGTGAAAATTGACAATCAACACCGCAATAACCCGCCCGCTCATCACAGTCGGATCCAGCCGCTTCAACACCTGTCGAATCACGCTGATGCCATTTAACTCATCCCCATCGCTAATCGCCTGCAAATAAATCGTCGGTCCTTCCTCAGCACCATTGATCAGGGATACCGGAACGCGCGCAGGCGACCCATCCTGCATCTCAGCCACCTTCAAATAACCATCCGTACGCTGCCCTGACTCAGCCCGAAGATGTTCAACGCGAAGCAATTCACCCATAATAATTATCGCTCCTAAAAAAAGCTGAATATTTCTTTATTTTTCAGTGTTAAAAAAACGAGTGAATCCATGTGCTGTCAACTGAAAAGAGCGTAATATTTCTTTGTTAGGTTTGACAACTGTCATGTGACACATTACATTAAAAATATGATACGCACCTTTGCCAACAGAGAAACTCAGGAACTCTTTACTGAAGGACAATCACGACGTTTACCACCTGATATAATTAGAAGAGCCATTCGCCGTCTGGAATACATCGACCTAGCCGACACTTTGGACGATTTAAAGATTCCGCCGAGTAACCGTCTTCATGCCTTAAAAGGAAGCAGAAGAGGACAATATTCTATTTCCATTAACACACAATGGCGAATCTGTTTTCGATTCATTGATGGCGATGCTTATGATGTCGAAATCACTGACTATCATTAGGAGAAACCAAAATGTCCATACCCAACATCCACAAACGTGAAATCCCACCAACACATCCCGGTGAGATGCTTCGAGAAGATTTCATGCCCGATTATAATTTGACCCCAACCTCACTCGCCTCTGCTCTGGGTGTTTCGCGTCAAACAGTACATGACTTATTAAAAGAAAAACGCGCTGTAACCCCCCTTATGGCCCTTCGATTATCCCGTCTATTTGGCAATTCCCCAGAATTTTGGTTGCGGGCACAGCAAGCAAGAAAGCTATGGGAATCTGAACAACAATATTTCAATGACCTCAATCACATTCATCCGCTTACACCGCAGTATTAAATCTAAAAAGAGCCGATCCATTTTCGGACCGGCTCTTTCACTTATAGCCTCAATAATAGGTCCTCTCTACCCCTCATCATAATCAGTCAATGGACGGATCCAGATATTGCGATAGCGCACAGGATCTCCGTGATCTTGCAGCATCAATGGCCCGGTAGGCCCGTGTGGCGTGTCATAATTCGACACATTCCTGTGCCCGGTAGGCCCCATAGCCTCTTTGCGATTGTGCAGCACAACACCGTTCAAAAACACCGTCAAATACGCGGGCTTCACCAGCGTATCGCCATCGTATTCCGGTGTTTCAAAAACAATATCATAAGCCTGCCACTCACCCGGCGGACGCGTCGCATTCACCAGCGGCGAAAACTGGCTGTAAATCGCGCCCGTCGTACCATCGGAATACGTCGGATTGTCATATCCATCCAGCACCTGCACCTCGTATTTCCCGATCAAAAACACACCGCTATTTCCCCGCCCCTGGCTGCTACCGCGCACTTCTGACGGACAGGCAAACTCTATGTGCAACTGCGCGCTTCCAAACTCATCTTTTGTCCGGATATTCCCCGTACGGGGATTCACCTCTACATACCCATTCTCCACTGTCCATGTCGGATCTCCACCATCGAGACTCTGCCAACTGGACAAATCTGTACCATCAAACAGCACCACGGCATCCGATGGCGCATCACCTGCACTGGCACCCGGCGTCACCACGCGCGGTGCTGGACGATTCTTATCGTGAACGCGCCACGGTTGATTGGGCAACATCGGCGTATCGTCATACCCTACCGGCGTGTGTTTTTCTGCTGCCATTTCGTTTCCTTTCTAAAATGAAGTGAATATTTTATCGTGAAACCATGATTATAAAAATACGAGGATGTGTCAAGCGGGATTCCGAACACGGATCTCGCTCGCAATTTATCGCATGAAATGAATCATTAACCCGTATTTACCTGTCCATATATTAGACACCGAAAATAATTTGGTTTATTGCCCAAACGCGCGTAAGGACAAATCATGAAAATTCTCCGCACAGAACAAAACGTTCCATCTCTGCCAAAACCCAACCAGTGTCGCGTTGTGTACTCCGATGAACGCCCACCCGTTGAACTAATTACCGCAACATTTGTATATGCATTCGACGGAGATCGCTTGCTCATGACACATCTCAAATCGCGCGGTTGGGACCTCCCCGGCGGCCATGTTGAACCTGGTGAAACGCCTGATCGCACAGCCCGTCGAGAAGTCTATGAAGAAACAGGTGCCCGTCTAAATCAGATAGGCGTTTTTGCCCACATCCACATGCACATTGACGGACCTGAACCCGATGATTATGCTTATCCTTATCCCGATTCCTACATGGTCTTTTACTGGGCACATATTGACACACTTGAAAATTTTAACGAAACCGACGAAGTGCGTGAACGCGGTCTATTTGGCCCTGAACGAACGCGACAAACCCATTATATCACGAACAACCGGGAACTCTATCGCGCTGCATTTGAATGCGCCGTTGACCTGACCCCCAAACCCGAAGCCCCCTGGAAACACAAAGCCTTTGCCCTCATCCTGCGTCCAGATAATTCGGGATACAAACTCCTCGGACTTTGCTTTGACGACGCACCTGCGATGCCCCTGCGTTTTCCCGGCGGGAATTTGGACCCGGGCGAAACACCAGAAGAAGCTATGTATCGCGAACTCTACGAAGAATCTGGCCTGGGGCGCTTAAAAATCCTTCGCAAACTCGGCGTTTATCACTATTACAAATACTACATCCAATCCAATGTCGAACGGCATGACTATCTTCTCCTCGCCCCGCGCAACACCCCAGACCAATGGTCTCATGTTGTCACAGGAGAGGACGCCGACGCCGATTACACCTTCAACTACCAGTGGATAGGAGCAGACGAAATCGATAGCCTCTCCGACGAACTCAACACATTTGTCACACCTGAACACATTCCCGAACTATTCAATAATAAATCCCACTGATATCCCACCCAAAGACAGACACATCTACCCATCCGTTATTGCCCTCCCCTCCTGCATTGATCTCAACACCCTCGCACGCCAGAAACGCCCGCTGATTATCTACATGCGGCGTCAAACACCCTTTTGAATCCAGAATGCGATGCATGGGATATGTCTGTCCCGCCACGCGCTTCATATACGTAGGCAAAACGCGGTAATACGAACGCGACACCCCCAGAACATCCACAATCTGCTTATACGTCATCACCTTCCCAAAGGGAATCTGCTTTACAACCCACAAAAATCGATCCAAGGTGCGATCGGGCACGGAATCATAACACCTGGACAAAACCCTGACCGAGTCGCCTTCACAAACGACACCCCCGGTCAACACCACAGCCAAAAATCCTCTCTGATTCTCCAGCGACAGGATCGGTTTTACGCCCAACGTCCCGATATACTTACACACCTCACAATGATACGTCAGCCGAACTGTAGCGGAATCCCCGAATTGCAACACCGACCCCGATGGCAAATCGTCCAGCGGCAACCCGGCGACAACGACATTCTCTCGCAAATCACCTGGCTGCAATTTGAACGCCTGCAGAGTCTCCAAAGCAACCAAAAGCACCTGCCGCGGACCAACACCACTTGCATTGGCATCGCCTTCAATGCCAAAACGAGTGCGCAGCAAAAATTTACCATCGCGCGGTCTGGATAAAGGCATCCCCTTCTCTATCTTCATGAACAGAGAAATGACGCACCCCTGTGTATCCATCTGCACACTTTCCATTACTCCGACATCCATCCACCTGCGACCCGCGCCAACTCTTCCATCACGGGTTCATCGGTATTTCGCCGCTTCAAAATTTTAAATCCGTGATCCGCCGTATCCACCACGTGAAGCGTCGCATACTTCAGATTATCTACCACTGGCTGCAACAGTTCTAAACTAGCCATCTTATCCCGCTGCCCCGATAAAAACAGCATCGGCACGCGCACATCCTTCAAATGCTCAGCACGCTCTGTATTCGGCTTGCTCGAATACAGCGGAAAAGCGAAAAACACAATACCCTTCAGCCCATCAATAGGGTCTTCAGCACAAGCCATCGAAACCATCCGCCCGCTCATCGAATGTCCGCCAGCAAAAACTGGCAACCCACGCGCCTGCTTCATCCCCATCTCTATAGCCGCCCGCACAGTTGCCAACCGCACCTTCTCGCCATCCATACCACCACCGCCCCTCTCGGAATAGGGATAATTGAAGCGCAAAGTCGCAATCCCCACATCGTTCAACGCATCGCTCAGTTCCTGCATAAAAAGATGCCGCATATTCGTACCTGCCCCATGACCCAACACCAACAATGCCTTTGCCCCACGCGGTCGCGCGTACAAAGCCGACACCTCACCCTTTTCTTCGGTCGCAATAAATTTCAACTCTCTGGGTTCAACAGCCATTTATATCTCCTTTTGCCACGCAATATGAGAATCCCGCGGCGTAGCGCAAAGCGGACCACCGCGATCATCCGTCAACTTTAGCTGTACAACAATGGGATCACCCGACTCAACTGCCCGATTAACCTGCGCCCAATCGAGATGCCCCAGACGGATTTTAAGCCGCCGAAACATCTCAAAATCCCCCGAATCTCGCACCACTCCCCAGGACAAATAAAAAAAGCGATCTGCTGGCCTGCCCTGTGCATAAGGACCCAAAAAATTGGGTGAACCATCGGGTTTCTCACCAACCCTGAACTCGGGGTAAAATACCACCTCGCGGCGATCTGCAGGAACCTGATCAATAACCTCTTTGCCGTGCTGTATGCCGAGATAAACAGGTTCTTTAACCTCGGGATCGTGACCGTATAGATCTTCAAAACGAGTACCGGGCAATTCGGTACAAATCACTTTTAGTTTCAGTTGTTTTTCTTTCATGCACCACTTCTTTTCAGAACTTGCACCAAATGATATAACTAAGTATAGTATAGAAATACCATTTACGCCGCCCAATTCTTTAAAATATCGCGAAAGGAGACGCATGCAACCCAACATCATCTTGATCAACTGCGACGACCTCGGCTATGGTGACCTCGGCAGTTACGGCTCAACAATCAACAAAACGCCAGCACTCGACAAAATGGCTGCGGAAGGCATCAAATTCACCGACTTCTACATGGCATCTCCCGTGTGTTCGCCCTCTCGAGGCGCCATGCTCACGGGCTGTTATCCCCCCCGCATTGGCTTTGGCTCTTTTGACGGGCGCTGGGTCCTCTTCCCCGGCCAGGGCGTGGGATTAAATTCCAGCGAAATCACCATCGCCAAACTCCTCAAAAACAAAGGCTACGCCACCAAAATAGTCGGCAAATGGCACTGCGGAGACCAGCCAGAATTTCTGCCCACCCGCCACGGATTCGACAGCTACTACGGCATTCCCTATAGCAACGACATGGGCATACAAAAAGAAGACGACAAAAATCCACCTCTGCCCTTATTGCGCGACGAAGAAGTCATCCAGGCACAACCCGACCAGCGCGGCATCACCGAACGCTACGTCGAAGAATGCGTCCGTTTCATACGCGACAACAAAGACCAGCCCTTCTTCCTCTACCTCGCCCACATGCACGTCCACCTGCCCCACTATCCCCCCGAAGCCTTTGTCCGCGAATCGGAAAACGGCGTATATGGCGCAGCAGTCGCCTGCATTGACTGGGCAGCCGCCGTCATCTTTGACGAACTCAAAACCCTGGGACTCGACGACGACACCCTCGTCATCTTCACCAGCGACAACGGCTCTCGCGCCCGCGACGAAGGCGGCAGCAACAGCCCTTTGCGCGCCACCAAAGGCACCACATGGGAAGGCGGTCAGCGCGTACCGTGCCTCATGCGATGGCCCGGCAAAATTCCCGCGGGCGAAGTGTGCAGCGAACTGACATTATCCATGGACTTTTACCCCACGCTTGCGGCCCTTGGCGGAGCAGAAGTACCCACCGACCGCATCATCGACGGCAAAGACATCCGCCCATTCATGTTCGCAGAAAAAGGCGCAACATCGCAACACGAATCCTTCTTTTACTACAAACGCAACAGCATCGAAGCCGTGCGGAGCGGCAAATGGAAACTCCACATCCGCAAAGACGATCAAGAAATCCAAGAACTCTACGACCTCGAAGCCGACATCGGCGAGACCAATGACATCAGTGATCAACACCCCGATATCGTGCGGGATCTCAGAGCGCAAATTGACGCCTGTCGCAAAGACCTCGGAGACGATGCCGCGGGCATAACAGGCGAAAACATCCGTCCCGCTGGCCGCGTTGAAAACCCCGACACCCTCACGCATCTCGACCGCGACCATCCCTATATGATCGCCATTTACGACCTCAAAGAACGGGGTTAACATGGCCCTTACACCCGAACAGATCGCCGAGTTCAAAACATTGGGATATACCCTCGTACCCAATCTGATTGATCCATCGATGTTAGACAATTGGCGCGCGCAAATTCGCGCCAAATTCGGCGATCTCTCTGACCCCGTCCAACAAAACGCCGCAGGACCGCGCCAACAACACCGCGAAGACATCACCATATTGAGAGGCTTTCGCTTTTCCCCAGAAGAAACACAACTCGTCAACCAGCCAAAAGTCAAAGCCATAGTCGATCACATGGGGGGCGATGGACAATTTTGCGGAGAAGACGGCAACCTGCGTCTGCTCTTGCCCGAACCCAAAAGCGAATGGTGCTTGCCAGAGCGCGGGCACATCGACGGTTATCTCGGCAGACGGCGCACCATGCCTTTTCTCCTCGGATTGGCGACCTACATCTACAACGTGGAACCGCGCGGCGGTGGCACCGTCTTCTGGCCGCGCAGCCATATCAAATCATGGGAATTTCTTCGCAAACATCCCGATCATCTCAGCCACAGCTTTAAGGACCACCCCGAATATCTCGACATGGTCAAAGATATTCAACCCGTCGAACTACATGCAAAAGCAGGCGACGTCATCTTCTGGCACTGCAACATCCTGCACGAACCCTCTCAAAACACCAGCAACAACATCCGCTATGGCCTGTTCGCCCGCCTCCCTCACAAAGACCAGGAGACATTCCGAGACGAAATACCCGATGACCTCTGGAAACGCTGGCGAATATAGGTAAGCGGTGAGAGGGCCTCACACAAAGACACAAAGGCACAAAGAGACAAAGGGGTGAGGCGTTGAGAGACTGGGGAATAGAGGCTTGTCCCCACTCTCTGGTATCTTTTTTCACGGCGAATATAGCCGCTCAAAGGGATTCGGGATTGAGCACAGAAAGCCCTTCCAGTGTGGCGACCTGACAGAAGGGAATATCAGCGCAAACAAAATGATCGAGAGGTGTATGGCTATTGGTGTGAAGGGCAATGGCAAGCTGAAGAGCGTCTAATGTGCGCAGACTTTGGGTGACAGCATAACGGGAGAGGAGACGAATAGCCCGGTTCTGGTTTGTGCGTTCAAGAGGTTGAATAAGAAATTTTCGATGCCGAATATCTGAAAGGAATCGCGTTCGTATGGTTTGAAACTCATCTTGGGTAAATATGTCCATACGCCTGAGACGAAAAAAGGCAGAATGCCATTCTATCAGTCCAAGCCGGGATATAAAAATGCGATTATCTGGATCATCAACGAGGTTGACAACCATCTGTCTTCCCAACTCGTTGTGATAGTATTTAACCAGAGCACTCGTATCAAAAAAACAAACCGCCATTACCTTTCGTCTCTTTCTTCACTCACGATCTTTGCCATAGACCCTTTGAACTTAGAAGTGATTCTGAGCACTTCCCTCATTGAGGCCGCATCGTCCGCAGTCTCGCGGCTCAAATCCAATCCCCACAAATCATCCTCCTGCAGATCGCCCAATGGCTCCCGAGAATGATTGGATTCTTCAAGTTGCTTTTCAAGCCTTCGCTTCACTTCCTTCAAATCATCGGGGGAAAGTTTACAGAGGGTGTCAATGAGTTTTTCAAGGTTAGGTTCGGCGTTTTTGTCAATACTGGCCATTATTTTTCTCCTAAAAAGTTTGACAATGGCTTGATATGACCACCTTTAAAACAATACCATACTTCTGAAATGAAGCAACTAAGAAATAAAAACGCCCTGTGTCCGTTGACGCAGGGTGTTTTTGTGTATGGTAATCTTATTGAGCAGACGGATTTTGTTTGACCCATTTCTCAATCTTTGGTTTCGCCACTTCGATGATCTCAAGAAGGTGGTTGCCTATAGCCTTAGCTACGAACTTGGGATAGGTATGCATCTCGATAAGAGTATCTTTATTAGTCCAATCTGTGTAGTCCCGATTGGGAAGTTTTAGAGACTGATACCAAATCCAAATCTCTGTTTCGTATATCGTTGTCCATAATTTCCTTTTTTATTCCACCATATCGCCTCTCCTTGCTATACTCTACTTGTTTTTCCGACATAAGACACTCCTTTTAAAAAATTTTCGTATCTCATTTGAACTCCCAGCCCCCAATTTAAAATTCTCAAATTGAGACCAGCCCAAGTCAACTCCGACCAACTTATCCTCTCTTATCCTCTCTTATCCTCTCTTATCCTCTCTTATCCTCTCTATCCTGTCAAAAATCAGAAAGACCTTGAAATAATCTTCTCTTTTTCTATTTTCCCTATACAACAAAATTTTAGTGTGAGTGGGCGGTTGGCCGACCGCCCACTCACGATCCCATTGAGAACCCTCTTGAGAAAGGAATTAGCCATGGGATATTCCTTTTACAACGTAAAGCTCGAAATTAGTGCTAACCGCTCTCGCGCCATCATCTCAGCCACAAGGCATAATTTAAAGTCTGGTACATGGACTTTGACTTTCACGGTTACGTCAACATAGTGGACGCTGGCAGAGAAATTGCTGTATTCGAGAGCCTCATTTAATTTTGATTGGGACATGAATTAAGATTCCTGAATTTCATCGCCTTTTGTTAACGGAATACCCTCTTCTCTCATCTTGTTCTCATTTATGCTTATGAATGCCTCAGCGATATAGCGCAAAACTCTAAAATCTCTTCCAAATATAGTTTCCTTTTCATTAAGTTTCAAAAAACATCTAAGTTTCTTATGCCCTGGCGAATTACCTCTTACATCTACATATAAGTATCTTATATCCCTGTAAGTATTTCTGTAAGATTCTAACATCTCTTCTAATTCCTTTTTCGATACACGTTTTTCTTTTAAGAAAGAGGTCATGGTGTTAATATGGCCTAATACTGTACTTAGTAATTCTTCGGAATTATCAATTGAGTCTCTTATGTCTTTATATAGGCGATATAGGTCATGTGTGTTGCAATAAGGTAGCCCATATAATAATCGAGTCAACTTCAATGATAGCTCTATGGAAAATAGATTTAGCCCAAAACACACAATTCCTGTCATTCCTATATGTAACTCGTATTCCGATTGTTTTTGGTATCCTTCTTGTGATCGTTTCCGATGTTCCTTAGAAATTTTTGAGTGAGACCATTTACATATAGCAATGTGAGACATTGCCATATTCATTAGACTTTGTATTACATCTATTTTCTCAGATTCGCGTTTTAACATGTCATTCCTTTCATTTTGAAATTGATCGACTCAATTTTTCCGCCACCTTTGCGAATGTGGCATGTGATTTGATTTGCATTCAGGGCAAATTTTAGCCTCAAGGTGAATGCGACTCTTGCAGACCTCGCACTGGTCGCCAGCCTTAATTTTCGCTATCGCCGCGCCAAAAGGTCCCAGAAATACGCCAGCGAGGAACAAGACCCTCTCGCACTGCCACATTTAACCAACAGTAAGAAGGAGATGTAACTATGGCAAGAGAATCTTCAAATACAGATTTGTGTCTCAATTTGAAATCTAAATCCCACCACGCATCCCTTCTCTATCCCGCCAGAAATTAGAAAGACCTTGTAGGCAATTATCTCTTTTTCTATTTTCCCTATACAATACAATCAAATTTAAGTGTGTGCGGTTGACCGACCGCCCACACACGATCCCATTTAGGCACACCATTCAGAAAGGAGTCAGCCATGGGATATTTCCCTGTACGCACAGAAGTCAAGGAACTCGTTGAAAAATTTAAACGAGATAAAGACGAGTTGATAGAATCGACGAAGAAAAATATAGTTGAGAATACGGATTTGACCTCTGATGATTTGGAAATTGAAGAGGATGGGTCTCACATAAAAATAGTTGCTAAGAACACAAACCGAAAAGAGCATTAACAAGACATTATCAAATTCTGGTCGTGTGACCGCCATTCGTAAATCAAGGCTCTAAAGCCCCTGAGCAACAGCCATTTCATGGTAGCAGGGCAACTGACAAACATCAGCGATATAACTACCTTCGATGAGGTCACACGACCAAAACCTAAAAAAATTTCAACTTTTTTCAACTTTTTTCGAGGCATTGCCTCGGTTTGAAATCGCGCCAAAACGCATGGTGAAATTCGCCTATTTCGCGCCAGTGCTTCACTTTGAAATCTTGCAATTTCCCCCACCACTCAAGATCGGCGTAGCAGACAAAAATTCCGCTTTTGCTAACCAATTTTTCAAAATCACGCAAGACCGATAAATTCGGAGACAACATTGAAATCCGTTGAAAGAAAACGGTCCCAACGCCGTTTTTCTCCTTGATGAATTTGGAGCTTTTGGCTCAGGTTGAAAAAGAACATCTCTAAACGCTGCTCGTAGCTCTGCTCACCCATCTCTGATCTCCTTTCCACTACTTTTCTGTCTATTTACTGTTTTTTCAATCACTCCTGATGAGTCTGAAATATAGCCTATATCATTTGAAAATTCGATTTTTTTGCGCTCTTTGCTCCAGCCTCAGTATCAACCCCTAACTTTCCCTTGACCCCGAAAATCCAGACATTTATACTCCCTATTGAGACATTCTTCACCACAAAAGGAGATTTAACATGTCAAAACTCACCATCTACCACAACCCCAACTGAAGCAAATCCAATGGCGCACTGGATATATTGCGCGCTGGCAACGTCGAGTTCGACGTCATTGAATACTTAAAAACACCTCTGAGCGAACAGGACTTGAGAAAATTTCTCGCACTCCTGCCCGGTGAACCCAAAGACATGATTCATCCCAGTTCCTTTGAAAAATTGGGACGCGACATGGATGACTACAATACACCCGATGCACTCGTCGGCTTGCTTTTGGAACATCCCGAAGTCATGAATCGCCCCGTGTGCATTCGCGGAGATCGCGCAGTCATTGCCCGTCCCTCAGAAGCCGTGCAGGAACTCCTCACTTAAAAAAAACAGCTGCTGCAGCCACTTGGTCAAGCGGTACATATCTTTCACATGACCACTCATTCATGGCTCAAAATGTACCCTCTCGCCTTTCATCTGTGCCCATCTGCGTCCATCTGCGGATTTAAATTCAGGTTATGAACAAGTGTGCAATACAGCATATTTAAAGCACAATGCGGGATTCAGGTTCCTTGCCAACGCAAATTGTCGCTCAATTTTTGGCGAATTACCATTTTTTGGCCTGTCATTTGCTTTGTGTCTGACTGTTGCGTGTATCCCCACGCGCTCATCCCATCAGACGCGAGGCATCTCACATGGCAGACATTGACACCATCTCCAAATACCTCATTCAACACTATCCCGACCACTTCACCCGCTTCGCCCTCGCGCGAGACGACGTCGAGGTCATTGAGATCATCGAAACAGAGCAGCCCACGGTCAGAGCACGCCGAGCAGACAGCTTCATTCGCGTGCGAATCGATGGTCAGGAGGCATTAGTCCACAACGAGTTTCAAACGACCGACAGCACCAATCCTCCCATGCCGCGCCGCATGGCAGGCTATATCGGACGGGCAATTGAGCATCACGGTTTGCCGATCTATTCCAATGTCATCTACCTGCGTCCCAATGCGGGACAGAACGATCTGGGATATTACATCCAGGAGGTTCCCGGCTACGAAATCGCGATTCGGTATCGCGTGATCAGATTGATCGAAATAGAAGGCCAACCCATCCTGAGCACGGGGCATTCGGGGCTGATCCCTTTCACGCCGTTGATGAAGCCGCCTGAAGGGATGGCCTCGGATGCGTGGTTGCATCAGTGTATTCACACGGCTCGGACGCGCCCCATCGCTCGGTCATATAGGGCGGATTATCTCGCTGGCATGGTGGCCTTAAGCGAGTTGGTGTATGATTCTGAAACCATTTCTGCTGTTATTTTTCAGGAGGACATCATGGATATCATCCGCGAATCATCTCTTTTTCAATCCCTTACCCAACAAAGCAGAGAGGAAGCCAGAGAGCAGGGCCTTGAGCAGGGGGTCAGGCAACGTGCCATTGAAGATCTCCTTGACGTGCTGGAGATTCGATTTGATATGCCCGAGACACACCCCCTATCCACTCGAATTGCCGCCATTGACGATTTGCAACACCTCAAGCAATTGCTCCGTACGGCGGTACAGGTGCCCGATCTCGATGCATTTCAGCGCGTATTAGATGCGTAACGTGATTTCCATAAGCCTGACGAGATACAGGGACACCGCGTCACGTCAGTTATTCAGTATCGCGTCAAGGAAGGTGCAACTGCCTAATAAAATTGATCGTGGAGGGCTTTGAAGGAAAGAGGCTGAAATACAGGGATTTGATTGTCGGTATCCCGTAAGAGGAAAATGATAACCCTGTGTAGCGTTGGGAGGGCCCGACTTTTTAGCTACTGAGTGCTATTTTTCCATTTTAGCTTCGAGAGCTTGATAAAGACGCGATATATAATTCAAGTCAGGATTTTCTTCTTTAAAAAATAATGTATGGCTATCTCGATAATAAAACTGCTCATCGAATAGTGCCCCCCGGTATCTATCGGTAATCAACCTATCTCCCTTACGGTGAATTACCGCTTCGATTATTGTCTCGGTTGGTAATAGAATATCACCACAATGTTTGTTTTCTTCTCCCAACGTAGAGAGAACTTCCATTTCATAATTATACGGTGTGTATCCCTCCGGTGCGGGCACGAAAGGGAATATATCTATCAGGGCATATCGGTCTTCGAGATAATAGAAATCCCCGACTATCTTTCTTCCTGCCCTATTTGTTTGGTCTAATAATTGAGCGCATAATACTGCGGAATCATCATATCTTACCATTGTTATCATTTTATATTTTGGAAGGAAAATGACATACATTCCCCGAAAATGTGAAACAAATACCTCGGCCCCTTCTTTGGGGCTTGGCAGGGTGGCCTCGATAACAAAAATCCGCACTGCCTGATATACAATAAAGAGACCCAAACACCACAATACTATTTTTTTAAGAAAGGCAAAATACCGTTTCATCGCTTACCTTGGTTCTTCTCCATCTACTTCTTGAAAATTCAGGCTACGATCTCTATGATTAGCGCGATTATGCTGAGTAAGACTAAAACTGGCCCCATTATTAGTCGCTCTTGTGCTTTTCTTATTTGTTTTTTTTCACCCAACCACTCGAAGGAGTTATTATTTTCGTCCGGAAGGTCTCCTTCTTCGGCCTTTTCAAACTCAGCTTCAAGGGTTTTATAGAACCTTCTGTTAAATCTCCAGCGTCCTATAAGACAACAAACAGCCATGAAGATAATAAATGTCGGGAATATCGAAACTCCTGACTCTTCCCATCCTATTGTTATTGCGATACCCGCTATAATGAGACTAATGAAAAAGAGCATGATCACTCCCTTTCCTTGTTTTGCCTGTACGTCCTGAATACGCGCTCCGGTATCGGTATATCCAGCCTCGGAGCGAGTGGACGGTTCCCTTATTCCTTTAGTTCGTCCACCTTCTTCTTGAGTTCTCTGAGTTCTTCTGGTGTCAATTTCCTGCTCATAATCCCTGCCTTTTCATTTTTACTTGACAAAGATTGCCTTAATTTGTGGTTTATTCTCCCCTTCCGGCAGTATTTCTTGGATTAAATCCATACATACGTAGTCCTTTTCATATTATCCGCTGTGAATAACAGACAGTTGTAGACTACGCCTATGCGTCTATGAACTGGCCTGAGATGCGTCCAGTCATGCTCGATTGAACTGCTGTCGCAGTTGTACTCCGCTCACTCGCCTTCATACACCGTTTCGTCTATTCTCTCACGCACCCTCCACCGCTTTTCTCAGCTCATCGCCATTATTTCGCCACCACGAATGCAAAACTGAGATATCCACCCCGATATTGAAATGCCGCACGCCCATATCGAGATATTCCTTTGCCTCATCGGGCGACATAATCTCTGCGCGGGGATGCACGCCCATACTCAGCGCAGTCTTAAACACCTCATTCCGCGCATCTGCCACTGCGGGATCACCGCGCTGCCCCGCCTTGCCGACACTCATCGAATAATCTGAAGGTCCCCATTGCACCATATCCACGCCTGGAACCGAAAGAATCGACTCCAGATTTTCCACCGCCTCCTTCTTTTCGATCATCAAAACCACAACCGTCTCCCGCATCGCCTTCACATACTCCGGACCCCCGCCATATCCCATATACGTATTGCGCCGCGTGTACACACTGTACAGGCCACCATCCTCCGGCGTATCTGGAAGCGTCACGCGCACACATTCCTTCGCATCTTCTTCCGTGCGGCAATCCGTAAACAAAATACTCCCAAAACCAGACCCGATCGCCCGTTGCGACAAATAGTACTGATGGCTGCGATCAATTTTGAACATCATACCCATATTGTACAACTCGGCTGCGCGGCACAAATTGTCGAGATCGTAGAGATCAAACGTACCGTATTCACCAACATATTCGACATAGTCGTAAAGCCCCGTATGTCCAATCGCCTCAACAATCGCCGGCCAACTCGAATGAATCCGCGTGCCAATGGTAGGTTCGCCCGCATCTAATTTTTCTCTAATTCTGTTGGGTTTCAAAATAAACTCCTTTGTGAGTGGTTAATCACCCAAACAACGACTGAAAAACTCGCTTCGTCTTCTCCAACACATCTTCAGATAACACTTCTCCATCTGAAATTTTCACATTATCTGCGAGATGATCCGCATTGGTCGATCCCACAATAGCAGTACACACATCTTTGTGAGAAAGCGTAAAACGCAACGCAAATTCAATCAGCGGCATATCGCCCGCCAATTCCCGCAACGGCATCTGCTGTGCCCGATCCCACGGATCGCCCATATACGAACCATCTGGCCGCTCGGACCTGAGATACACCCCATTGGCAATCGGACGCTTGATAATTGTTCCCATACCCCGATCACACAAAGTCGGCATCAAATTTTCAGCAGACTCCTGGAACAACACATTGTACGTAAACTCCTGCGTATCCAAATCCCACCTCTTCGCAGCCTCAGCCGCTGCCGATCCATCAGCTGATACACCGACAAACTTCGTCCATCCCCTATCCCTTGCCTCCAACAGCGCGTCAAACGCCGCATCCCAATCGTCCGCTTCTCCAGGCAACCCGTGAAATTGCACAATATCGATCACATCCATCTTCAGCCTTGATCGACTCGTATCAATCGTCCTCAAAATACCCTCGGGCGAATAATCCTTTACAATCTCGCGCTTGCCGCCATTGATCACCTGATAATCGCCGCACTTCGTCGCCAGAACAAAATCGTCCTGCCGATGGGCGATAAACTTCCCGATCCGCTCTTCGCTATCGCCATACATCGCAGCCGTATCGATAAACGCGATACCCAAATCGAGCACCGTGTTCAGCACCGCTTCAACCTGCGATTCCGGCAACGAGGGATTCCCAATCTGCGCCGCGCCAAAACCGATCTCCGAAACCTGCAAACCCGTCTTTCCCAGCGTTCGAAATTTCATCTCAATACTCTCACTCTGCCTTCACGCATTCCGATATTTGCACAAGTCACCCAAATGTCGTATATAATACAACCAAAATTCACTAAAACCACCAAAAAATCTCAACGGACATAGACTCGCTTGAGGAGAATTGATATGGACCTTGGATTGGAAGGAAAAGTTGCGATTATCACGGGCGGCAGCGAGGGAATCGGCAGGGGAATCGCATTGCGATTCCTGGAAGAGGGAGCGAAGGTCGCGATATGTGCGCGACGCGATGATGTCTTACAGCAAGCAGCGGAGGAACTCCGTGCGTTGACCGATGGTGATGTCCTCGCGGTCTCTGCTGACGTGACCAAGCCGGAAACGCTAACGAACTTCATCGACAGAGCGGTCCAGCATTTCGGACGGATTGACATCCTGGTCAACAACGCTGGCCGGTCTGCCGCGAGCGCCTTCGATGAGTTGGACGACGATGATTGGCATGCCGATTTAGATCTGAAACTAATGGGAGCTGTGCGCTGTGCGCGCCTGGTCATTCCTCAGATGAAACTCGTCGACGGAGGACGGATCATCAACGTCACGCATCCGGGGGGCAAACAGCCTGGCGCAGCTTCTTATCCAACCTCCGTGAGCCGTGCAGCGGGGATAGCAATGACCAAAGCGCTATCCAAGGAACTATTGCCTTACAATATCCTCGTAAACACCGTGTGCTTGACCTCTATCAAAAGCGCGCAGGGAGAACGCGCCTGGAAAGCAGAAGGTTCTCGCGGCACTTTAGAGGATTACTGGACTGAGCAGGCTGAAGAACATCCACTGGGACGTTTAGGTGAACCCTCTGATGCTGGCGCACTCGTCGCCTTTCTCGCTTCGGAATGCGCTTCTTTCATCACCGGCACGGCGATTAACCTCGATGGCGGATTGTCCAACGTCGTATAACAATAGTGAGGGAAGATAAATGACACAACGCCCAAACATCCTCTTCTGCATTGCCGACGACCAATCCTGGCCCCACGCCAGTGCTTATCAAATAGCCCGTAAAGCCCACAGCCTTTAGGCGTGGTGGACTTGACCCGTTTCGGTGGGTACCTTATGAGTAGTAAGAAAGGAGACCCACT
>JAPPAB010000151.1 GCA_026705765.1 Gemmatimonadota bacterium | reverse complement strand
GCCAACACCGCTTATGAGCACCTCGGATATCCCCTGGTACCGGATAGCCGTCCACGTACTGAAACCATCCACAATCTCCCCCGAGCGATCAATAGCGACATCACCGGTAACACAGCGCGGTTGGGGTTCAACGATACCATCGAGATTGGGAATGCGCGAAACCGCATAAATTCTACCCGAGGGACGGTGGTCGCCAAAATAATCGGCAATCACTTCGCGCACTGTTTCAATGCGCGTCCAGGTTTCCGAAGGATTGTCATCAATCGCCACGAGCACCTCGAGGTGCGCGGTTTGGGTCTTGAAATCTACATTGTCAGCCGCGAGCTTTTTTTCGTACTGTTCTACGAGCACAAATTCCATCTCTTGTTTGAGATCATCGCCAAGTGTCGTAACAGTATTGCCCTCAGCATCGGTGTGCATCACCGACGCGCCACTGGGCTGGTGATCGGTCCATGCACCGTACTCGATTTTCCCATCGCCAAAGGAAATATCCTCCCCCTTAACCGCTTTAATCTCCACCTCAAAAAGCGCTACTGGATCTGGAAACCCCTCTCCATGGGTAAAACGCGCCATGCGATTAGATTTGAGTTCGCACCCCGTCACAGCATCAATCACAGGGCCATATACAGCATTAAACGCATCTCGATATGCCTCACAGTCGTCACGGCTATCAGATGGCGTCGTCCACAAAACATCGGTTTTGTACACGTCGCCCCAGTTCGCACCTCCGCGCGCAAGGCCCAGACTCAGGTTCTCAATGGTGCCAAACCACTCTGACCCGAGTTCATTGGGATACTGCGTACCCACATTGCCGCTGGGTTCAACGAGGCGCACGACCTGATCATCGTTGTATGTCATAACAACTTCGGCTGTGCTACAAAAAATGGGAATGGGTTTGTGACGGATAATATTGACGCTTGCCATAGTGAAAAATCCTTTGTGTTGAGGTTACCAGAAATTCGATTTTCTACAAGATAGAGCCTGAAATACACAATGTCAATGCGCGAGGACGATCAGCGATCTTTGGATTGAAAAAACGCCCGCGCGTCGGCCAGGGATTCGCGGTTGCCAATATCGAGAACACCGCCTTCAATATCGAATGCATAAACGGTTTCGCATGTGTGCAACCACTCCAAAAAATGCCCGGGCGCATCGGGATTGCCTCCATTGGCGATATATTCTTCAAAACGGGGCAATATCGACGCCGGATAAATATAAACCGGCAAAGCCGACCACTCGGAAATAGGTCTATTGGGTTTCTCAATAAATTGCAAAACGCGGTTATATTTATCTAACTGGACATTGCCCCGACGCTTGCGGTCCTCGTAGTCGGGATTGTGGCGCACGGCAATATGGGAGACGGGATTGGATTTGAATATATTGACCAATTTGGGGAGAGAAAACAGCAGAATATTATCCGCGGCGAGAACGAGAACATCATCGGCAACATCGCGCGCTTCAATGGCAAACTGGATATCGCCCACAGCCCCCAGACGATTGTCATTGGAATTCGTGCCATCGTCGAGAACCTCCGTCTCCAACCCGGTCTGTATCGCTCTATTTTCACGCGCCCAATCGGCAAAGTGCCCGTAAAATCGGCGATTGGTCACCACATAAACACCATCGATATCTGCAATAGTTTTAATCTGTTCAAGCAGATGATCGAGAATCGTCTTGCCCCCCACTTCGAGCAGAGGCTTGGGAAAATTTTTGGTAAGAGGATACAGCCGCGTAGCGTATCCCGCCGCGAGAATAATAGCTTTCACAGAATCCTGGCTCCATCGTCGGGTTGACAAATAAAAACCGGGGCATTTTTTGACAAATCGGGATGTTTGGCGCGATAAGCCGATTGAATCTGTTCAATCGCCGCACTGGATTTCTGGGGATTCACCAGCGCAACACAACAGCCCCGAAAACCAGCGCCGCTAAACCTGGCACCGTAAACCCCATCGGTCTCAATGAGAATATGATAGAGATCGATGAGAGGCTTGCTACCGCATTCGTAATTCTCAATAGAACTGCGCCCCGACTCAGCGATCAGTCTGCCAAAAGTCTCGAGGTCGCCAGCGCGCCAGGCATCAATACCCATAAGCACGCGCTCAGATTCCGTAAAAAAGTGTCTGGCGCGTTTAGCAGAGGCACCGCTCAACAGGTTTTTATGCATATCGTATTCTTCAAAGGTAATATTGCCGAGCAGAGGTTCTCGATCGGAACGCCCCACGGCATTGAGCAATATTCGCGCAGCACGGGCGCATTCATCTACCCGCGTGTTATACCCCGTCGAAACCAGAGCCTCGCGCAAGCCCGATTGGGCAATCAGAATATCAAAGTCTGGCATAGTATTGGACCGGGGAATCAATTCGTGCGTGGCAGACGCGCAATCGATCACCGTGAGAAATCCCTTTTGCGATAACAGGATAGCCGATTGATCCAGAATGCCATTTTTGAGACCGAGGTAGCCATTTTCAATCGCCTGATCGAGCCGAATATTATCTGCGGGCGACAGGGACAAATCATTGGCCTCTTCATAAGCGAGCAAATACGCCACGCCAATAGCGGCCGATGAACTCAAACCCCCTTCGTTCATCCTGCCCGCCGTAAGCCCCGTAATCCCGCGCGTGAGTTTATGGCCCTCTTGCTGCAACGCGCGCACTGCGCCGCGCGGGAAATTGCCCCAATCCCCATCTATTTTGTCGGGCACATCGGCCAGCGCAAACGAGACCTCGCCCTCAAAAGTAAGACTCTGAAGATGCGTATTTCCATCGCCTGATGGCGCAAAAGCGAGGTACACAGCCTGATCAATAGCCATGGCTGTAACCTGTCCGAGCTGGTGATCAATATGTGCGCCGAGCGGACATATCCGATAAGGCGATCGCACAACGCGCACATCGGCAGGCGCAACACCAAACCGGCGATTCATTTCAGTTTTGAGTTGATCTATCATAAGAAGTCAGTTTTCAGCAGCCACCGATCAACAACATTACAAAAAAAGGAGAACAACCGCAATGCCACAAATCAAAATAGGCAAAGGTATTGGCGATATTTCAGAGCAAACACTGCGATTTTATCGGCAAATTGGGGTCGATGCGGTAGTGATGCCAACGCGATGGCGTACAGAACCGGGAACGGGCGAACGCAAACTGGTACCGCCGACTCAGACGGGACCAAAAGGCGCGCAAGGAGGGATATGGAACGAGCGGGAATTGCAACGCATCAAAGCGAGAATCGAATCGTATGACCTGATCCCTCTAATCGCGGGATTGGGTATTTCAGGACGCGTATTAATGGGCCAACCGGGCAGAGAGGACGATCTGAAAATTATCAAAGCCAATATTGAAATCGCAGGGCGGCTGGGACTTCGGGCATTGAACTACAGTTTCACAGCCCTCAGAGCCTCAGAAGGATATGCGGCGCAGCGAGGTGCGGGACGCGGCGGCGCAGATTTGCGGGACTTTGACAACGAGCGGATAGCCAATCTCCCACCTCTCAATTCAATCGGGCGAATTGGAATGGATGAAATGTGGGACAATCTGACCTATTTTTTGGAAAACGCGATCCCAACGGCAGAAAAAGCGGGTGTACAATTGGCCGCACATCCCAATGATCCACCGATTCCCGAATATCGCGGCGTTGCCCAACCCCTGGGCGATATCGCGGGCATGCAACGGTTGATCGAAGTGATAGACAGCCCATCAAATTGCATTTTTTACGACACCGGCGTAATGACGGAAAAAGGCGCGGATGCCGTCGAAATGATTCGCTATTTTGGATCGCGGAATCGCATTGGAACCGTACATTTTCGAAATGTGAAAGTAGAAATACCTCGCTTTAAGTATATCGAGACCTTTCACGACGACGGCGAATGCGATATGTTTGCCTGCGTTCAGGCATTTCAAGAAGTGGGTTACAACGGCATGATCGACCCCGACCACACGCCGGGTATCCTGGGCGATACACCAGATACGCGCATCGGCTGGGCGTATGCCATTGGTCAAATGGTAGCGATGCGAAATGCCGTGGAAAAAAACAAATAAAAAAGCCCCAACGCGGAAAAGCGTTGGGGCTGCCTGTGATATTGTGCGTCAGAAATTGAGAACGCCATAAACCAGAGTAATCGCAAAAATTACGCCTATAATGCCCATAGCGACTTTAAACTGTAAGCTGATTCTATCCTCTTCCCGATCGCGCAATTCGTTGAAAGTCTGCATGGCTTCCTCCTTTGAGTAGTGCGGACGGATATGTTCTACAATAAATAATACTAACTTTTTATATTAAGTCAATGGACAAAATACGACCCTTGACAATTCGTGCAGATAAATCTATCGTTTGCAGTAGCTTTCGTATGGATGTCATACTCGGAGAAATATACCAATGAAGTGGGTGGTCGTGACTGTAACTGTTATAGTGGCACTCGTAATTGTGGGTGCGCTGGGCGTTGCCTACCATCTGAAGACCAATTTTCCCAAAGCAGATCCGCCTTATAATATCCGCGTGTCGGGAACACCCGAACAAATCGCGCGGGGACGTTATTTAGCCAATCACGTCACGGTATGTCTCGAATGCCATTCAACGCGGAATTGGGCGCATTATTCTGCGCCACCGCTACCGGGCACCGAAGGCAAAGGCGGCGAGGTATTTCCCGAAACAGCGGGATTTCCAGGCACCTTGATCGCGCCCAATATTACACCGACAGCTCTGGGAGATTGGACAGATGGCGAAATCATTCGGGCTTTTACCAGCGGCGTAAATAAAAACGGCGATCCGCTTTTCCCACTGATGCCCTATCGCGCATATCGAAATCTCACGCCATCTGATATTGACGCCATTGTCGCTTATGTGCGTACTCTATCTCCCATTGATCATATCCCACCGCGATCCAAATTGAACTTTCCCATGAACCTGATAGTACGCACAATGCCAGAACCCTATAAACTCCCCAAACCGTTTGATCGTTCAGACCCCGTTGCTTATGGCAAGTATTTGGCGACCATTGCCGGATGTGCCACTTGCCATACACCTCATAATCAACAGAGGCAGCCTGTTGAAGACATGCAATTCGCCGGAGGATTTCAATTTCGATTGCCCAGCGGCAAAATCGTGCAATCGGCCAATATTACATCCGACGTAGAAACGGGAATTGGGCATTGGAAAAAAGAGTACTTCATCGGGCGTTTCAGGCAATTTGCCGGAGAAAACGCAAAACACATTCTATTACAGGATGGCATGAACAGCGTCATGCCCTGGACGATGTACGCTGGCATGACAGACGAAGACCTCAGCGCCATCTACGACTATCTGAGAACAGTCGCGCCGATCCGAAATGCCGTCGAACGGTTTGTGGAATAATAAAGAGGAAAATATGGAATCGGGTTCCGGAGCATTTAATTTTAATCGCGTCAAAGTATGGTATCATTGCCCTCAAAACCATCTTGCCGACCTGCCAGTGGTATTTGCCCTGCACGGAGCCTCGCGCAATGCCAGCACCTATCGCGATACCTGGGCCAGCCATGCCGAAACGCACGGATTTTTATTATTGGCCCCGGAGTTTTCACAGGTAAATTACCCCGATGAAAGGACATTTAACCTGGGCAATATATTTGCCGAAGATGGAACGCGAAATGCCATGGCCGATTGGTCTTTTCAAATAATTGAAGGCATTTTTGACCACGTCAAAAAACGAGTGGGACTCCAAGCATCGTCCTACGGATTTTATGGGCATTCGGCGGGCAGCCAGTTTGTACACCGATTTTTGTACTTCATGCCTCAGTCACATGCACATATCTTTGTAGCGGCCAATGCTGGATGGTACACTATGCCCACATTCAAACAGACCTATCCCTATGGGCTGGCCGAATCGGGGCTGACTGTCGCGGATTTAAAACGGTCCCTGAACCAGCGGGTTGTAGTACTTCTGGGAACTGATGATATAGACGTGAACCACCCAAAATTGAGACGCACGCCGCAGGCGATGATACAGGGCGCACACCGCTTTGAACGCGGCCACACATTTTTTGAAACGGCAAAACGAGAAGCCGCTGCACTCAACGTGCCATTTAATTGGCAGTTGGACACAGTACCCAACGTGGGACACAACAATGCTGGAATGGCAAAAGTGGGTGTTGCGTATTTGGTGTGATCCGCAGAAAAAAACGCGAGTGAGCGGTGTACAACTGGCCGACTCTCAGGCCAGTTCATTTGAGCGTTTTTCGCAGATAAACGCAAATAAAAAAGAGGACTGGGGGCTGGATAGGCTAATCTTGCTTATAAATGAAAGAATGGCCGCGATCCCTGTTATCGCGGCCATTTATGTACTACAAGTCATGGAACCTCCTATGTCAGCCGATCGGGGGAGAGGCCCTAACACCCGACCGCTGGATACAGATTGGTGGCATAGTAACCTCCTCTTGTGAATATCGCGGCCCGTCACACCCACTCGCGGTCCGATGAACTCTCTATGCCCTGTGTGTTTGCGCGATGGCCTTTTCAGAACGGTATCCAGGTCGGGTCACCGAATGGCGGTAACGAGTCCGACGCAAAAAAAGACCAGATGTAAAAACACACGGGCGAGAACCCTTTCGAGCGGAATGCCGCCTGACGATTCATATCGCCTGTTATTTTGGAATATAACCCGATAAATTGCGGGATGTCAAGACCTAATTTGAAATTTTTTTATAGTCATCTTTAGGTAAAATTATATACTATATATCAGCCCCCAATCCGCGCTAATCATTTCAGCCATAAAACAGGAGAACACAGATATGGGATATGGCAAACGAGAAGACCCAAAACTGTTTAACGATGAACAAATGCGTCAATATATCGCAGACGGATACGTGGTTTTTAAGCCCGATGTTTCCGATGAACTGCACGAGACAATTCGGCAAAAACTGCAATTTATGGTCGATGAAGAATTCAATTACGGCAACAACGTGCTACCCCGCGTCCCCGAGATGGACCGCATCTTAAACAGCCCAGAAGTGCGGGGCGCGCTCACCAGCGTACTCGGCCCGGGCTACATTGAACACCCGCATCGATTTTGTCACTACATCTCGCCCGACGCAACACACAGAACACTCGCTCAAAATTGTCATCAAGATTCTTACACCCCTCTGGGACGCCCGCGCCAGCACTACCCGCGCTTTGCGCGCATCATGTACTATCCACAGGATTCACCCGTTGAAATCGGTCCCACACACGCGATTCCCGGCACACAGTATCACAGGCGATTGACAGATGAAGACCGCCAGAACGCCATACCAATAGCCGGTAAAGCCGGCACAGTATCAATCACGCACTTTGATATAGGACACGCGGCAGGTATCAACGCGCGTCGCCAACCCCGGCATATGATCAAATTCATTTACGTGCGCGCCGAAGAACCGACCACACCCTCGTGGGATTGTCGGGATCACATCTGGCGAAATCCCGAAACATACAAAACTCCGCATGATCTGCACCTAATCTGGTCGCATATGTGGGATTGGCTCTGTGGCAAAAAGGATCAATACGAAAGTTTCCGCGCATCCGATCCCGCAACTTGTGGATTGGAAGACCTGCATCACGACAACCTGGACAAACAACTTGCATCCATGCACTCGATAGCCACAACAAAAAACACCGATGCAATTCCCGCGCTGATTCGCAAGCTCAATACCGACGACCAGTGGACGCGCCTCGCGGCTATATATACCCTGGGCGCAATAGGTCAACCCGCAGTACAGCCCCTGATAGAAACACTCTTAGACACTGCCCCCCATCAAGACGAGGACCCCGTACCCGCATCGTGGAATGAAGGCGCCATCTCGATGGAAGATGCTACACATGCACTTGTCGCCATCGGCACACCTTCACTAAACGCGCTGATTAAATTACTGGACAACCCGAGCGAATGGACACGCATCAACGCGGCCTTCGCACTCGGTGAAATGGACTCTCTGGCGACACAAGCCGTACCTGCACTCACGCGCTACCTGGACGATGCGTCTCACTGCGTTGTGCGAACAGCCACAGATGCACTGGGCAGCATTCGGCAAAACAGCGAAGAATTTATACCCGCACTCGAAAGGCTGCTCAAAGTAGGACGCCCCGAATGGCAAATGCCCGACCGACGCGACTGGACGCCTTATGACCAGGTCCGCGTCAATGCCGCAATGGCATTTACGCGCCTGGGCAAAGACGCCACATCTGCCGAAGCTCTCCTGCTCGACACATTATCCGACCCCAACGGTCACGTCGCTGCATTTGCCCTGGAAGCATTGCGGCGGATAGGCACGCCCTCGGCAATGGATGGCGTCATGGAATATCTGATGACGCGGCGATGGGATGAAAGCATAGAGAAAGGAAGACTGTTTTGAACACACGACACCTGATTTCAACGCAGGGATCGGACCGCGGAACGGGATATAACATGAGCGGGAAACTGATTCGGCGCGATGGCAAATTATTTATCGGATGGTTGGATGCCCCGCCAGAAGAAGGCACACAGGCGAGGATCATGATAGGCGTATGTGACGAAGTATCTGGCGAGATGCATCGGGCATTTCAAATTGGCGAAGGCATTGACAACCACTGTGGGCCCGCCCTGATACTGGACGGCAACGGGCGATTGCACGCCCTCGTCGGAGCACATCACGGACCATTTTTTTATCGATGGTCAGACAACCCGGAAGATCCGAATACCTGGAGTGAGCCAGAGGCATTGGGCACATTGGGCACATATCCCAGTTTTGCAGTAGATCAGCACGGAACACTTCACCTATCGCATCGCGAGAGCGGGGACAGATGGGCTATGTGGTACCGGCGAAAGAAAGCAACCCAGAACTGGGAACCACCGCGCGCAATAGCCGTCAGCCCGGTCGCGGGATACAACCATTTCATGCAATCTCTGACCACGGGACCAGACGGAACCCTGCATCTAATATTTCAATTTCACTTTGCGGAATCTGGACATGCAGCAGACTGCCGGGGACGCGCAGCGGTACATGTGTATTCAGAAGATGGCGGCGATACGTGGTTTAACGAAAGCGCGCGCTTTGAAGACCCATTAACAATGGAAACCATGCGAGCCATTTGTCACGATCCGCAAGGCGGAGATGGTCAGCACAGCGTGCGCGTGGGCAATCACGTCGTAGATGCAAACAATCAACCGTGGTTCTTCTGTTCATATCCCGGGTATCAAAGCGGCGTATTGTGGCATCGCAGCGACGCGGGATGGGAGCCTGTGGATCTATCCCCAGTCCTCGATGGCTTAAACATGGAAGGCGGACGCGCGACATCGCTATCCCGAGATCACAAAGGCAGATTGCACTTTGCATTTGCAACACACCCGCACAAAAAGCGGTGTGAATGGTTCAGCCCCGAACTGGAATTATTCCATGCAATACTCGACGAAAAAGGCGGGTTGGTCTCCTTAGACCAACTCACGGAAACCGACAACGCGGCAGCGAACTGGTTGCCTGCACTGGAGCAATGGGACTGGATGCGCCCCCATCAAAAGTTCGATAATGGTCACTGGATGATGTACACGCGCGGCTTAAATGCCGGTGGCATTGGCGGCGACAACAAAAGCGCGTTGAAGACAGAAATTTATTTAACTCGATAAATTTATCAACTCCTTCCTGCTGAACCTCCAAAAAAAAAGTTGACATCTGAGATCATTTACTCTATTTTCCTAAGTAACTCTAAAAAATAGAGAACTCTAAAAATCCATCAAAGGAGGAACCAAATGCAACCCACGCAAAAATTTGAAGAGGACGTGGCCTTCGTCCGCGAAGCCGTTGAAAAACGCGATAGGAGGCAATACAACTCCATAGCCATAGCCCTGCTCTGGGCCATCATCTTCGTCGCCGGTTCTGTGCTCAACGATTTTCGTCCCCAAGTGAGCCACCTCTATTGGCCCATTGCGACCTTCACCGGATTCCTGATCAGCATCTGGATCGGAGTGCGGGCGAAGTGGGCGGAGGGCATCGCAAAACGCAGCGATAGGACTAAGCACGTCCTGCACTGGGGCAGTTTGTTTTTTACGACTTACGCTATTGCGTTCATTGCCTTGCGACACGGCCTGGATGGCTGGGTGATGGGCCAGTTCATGACTCTAATCGTTGGTGTCACCTGGTACCTGGGCGGTCTGTATCTGGACCGTCGCTTTCTTCTGCCCGGCGTCGTATGCATCGTGAGTGCCCCTGCTGTTGACTATCTCGCGCCTTACCCCTGGACCATGACCGGTCTGGCCATAGCCGCCAGCATTATCATCAGTGCCCTATGGATGAAACCTCATGAAAAAAGCACCGTCTAACACCTCCGATAGCCTTGCCCAACTGGACAAACTGCTGGAACACCGGTCTCGGCTCGGCGCCTGTGTACTCCTCGCCGACACCGACGCCATGACTTTTACCAGCTTGAAACAATTGCTAAAAGAAACCGACGGCAACATGGGCGCGCACCTGCGAAAACTGGAAGACATGGGCTATGTCGATATTGACAAGCGATTCGAAAACCGAAAACCAGTCACCTGGTACAGCCTCACGGAAAAAGGCCGCGAGTCTTTAACCACACACTTAAAAGCCCTGCAAACAGTAATCCGCAATGCCGGTATCGACTGACAGGCGAACAGAACATGAAACATCTCCCCACATACAAAACGCAATGGGCAAAGGTCCTCCTCCTTCTGTCTTTCGCTATGCCCGCCCTTGCACAGAATCACGCCTTTATTCAGGGTCAGGTAATCGACGAAACAGATCGCCCAGTAGCCTATGTCAACGTGCAAATCACGGGCACAATTGACGGCGCAATCACCGATCGCGACGGCCGCTTTGCCTTCTCCACACAGCACAGGGGCAAATGCAAATTGCACGCATCCTTCATCGGCTATGAACCCGCTCAGCAGACCCTGCATCTAACGCCCGGCGATACCACAACTGTTCGCCTCATCCTGCGCCTCGTCCTCATCCAACTCGACGAGACCACTGTCACGGCAAGCACCTACACCACTGGGGAAGACGAAACCGTAACCCTCTCTCCCCTGGATGTCGTAACAACACCCGGCGCTTCCGCCGATATATTCCGCGCATTCAAAACCTTCCCCGGCGTCGCGACCGTCGATGACGGCGCCGGCCTCTTTGTGCGCGGAGGCGACGTGAGCGAAACCGTCATATTGCTCGGACAAGCCACAGTCGTGCATCCCTACAAATACGAATCGCCCACCGGCGGCGTCTTCGGCACCATCTCTCCCTTTATGGTACAGGGCACCGTCTTCTCCACAGGCGGATTTCCCGCGCGCTATGGCAACGCACTCTCCGCCGTCCTGTCCATGGAAACCCAGAACATGCCCGCGCAGAAAAGCTACACGCTCAACCTGGGCCTCGCCGCTGGCTCTCTCGGCCTCAACCTGCCCCTTGTCTCCGACAAATTGGGCGTACGCTTCACCGGCAACCTCAGCTTTACCGATCTTCTGTTTCGCGTCAACCACCACAGCAGCGCATTCACCACCACGCCACGCGGACACGATGGCAACCTCAATCTGATCTACCAGTACTCGCCGACCGGACGCCTCAAATTCTTCAGCTTCAACGCGAGCGACCGCCTCGGCGTACGCGTCACAGAACCCTCCTTTGACGGCATTTACAAAGGCAGCACCAACAGCGCGTTGCACAACCTCGAGTGGACAGACATATTTGCCCATTGGATCATAGAGACCAGCGCCTCGCTCAACCACCACACGGCGCGAAAACAACTGGGCAATCTGGACTTCTCGCCCCGCGACCTGACCCTCAAACTCCGCACAGACATAGAACGCGCCCTCACCGCATCCGCATTCTTGCGCCTCGGTGGCGAAATCGAACACACGGACAACCGACTCATCGGCAGCATACCTCAAGGCGACATATTCGATCCCCAGGCAGAGATCTTCGAACTCGATACATCCTACGGTGCCCGGCGTGTGGGTACCTACTTTGAAATCGACTTTGAACCTGCCCGCCGCATCGCGGTCAATCTCGGCACACGCGCCGACCATCACAATCTCGGCGACCAGTTTGCCATAGACCCGCGCATATCTGCGCGCTACCAGATCACCAACCACACAGACGCACGCCTCGCCTGGGGCATCTACCACCAATTCCCCGACCCATCCAAATACAACGCCACCAGCGGCAATCCCAATATAGGACCTCAACGCGCACAACACAGAATCATAGGCCTGCACCACGAAAGAGACCAATTCATGGTGCGGCTGGAGGCATACCACAAACCCTACCGCAACCTCGTACTGGATCATCCCGACCTGAACCTCTCCAACGATGGCAAAGGCAGCGCCTCTGGCTTAGACCTCTTCCTCAAACGCGGAGATTTTCTCAGCACACGCTTCAGCGGTTGGATGGCCTACAGCCTCCTGAAATCGCGCCGCTTGCAGGTGCGCCACATCGGATCAGAGATGCACTACGAAGAAGCCCCATCGCCTTATGACACCACGCACAACCTGACACTCGTCGCAAAAATGCGGCTCATAGACGACCTCAGCGGCGGCCTGACCGTGAAGTATGCCACGGGTCGTCCCATCACCCCAATCGTGGGCGCAATTCCCGTAGCAGGCCAGGGCTACTACCTGCCCATCGAAGGACCCGTCGGCTCAGAACGGCTACCGTCCTTTCGGCAAGTAGATGGACAACTGAGCTATTTACTGCCCTTTGGCGCGAATCACCAGATCATCTTCTATCTGGCAATCAACAATTTGCTCAACCGCGCCAATGTGCTCGACTACGACTACTCTATAGACTACAGCCAACGCCAGCCCCGCACCACCACCTTTCGCCGATCCATTTACTTCGGTGCAACCGTCACTTTGAACCCATAGACTTAGGAGAACAGCCATGCAATACATTTTACTCGCACTCATCGTCTCCCTCATCATCTTCACCAAACTCGGATGTGCGGCTGCGCGGCAATCAACCTATGAGCAAAATTCCGGTCCGCCGACTGCCAAATCTGACGAACCCGCACAACCCGCCGCCGATCTCCTCACCAGCGGCAGAAATATCCTTCAACAGGGTATAAACGAGAACAATCTCGACGCCATGTACGCCGCCCGGGCGACATTCGAACGCGCCCTCACCGATAAGAACCTCTCCGCATGGAGCCATTACTACATCGCCCTCACCGACTACCGCATCGCCAACTATCTCTTAGCTCAAGGCAAAAAGGACAAAGACCGGGCCTCTAAACACCTCAAAGAAGCGGCTGAGCATCTGGAAGGAGTCACCCGAAAAGAAGCCCCTGGAGAAGATGCCAAAACGATCGCTGCCGAAGTCTATGCACTGCTATCAAGCGTGTACGGACGGCAAATCAGCCTGAGTGGAATCAAAGGCATGTTCCTCGGACCTAAATCCGGCAATCTCCTAAAAAAAGCCGAACAACTCGCACCCGACAATCCGCGCGTAGTCCTGAGCGCGGCCATCAGTGCTTTTAACACACCTAAAATGTGGGGTGGGAGCAAAGAACGGGCACTGGAAGGTTTCCAACGCGCCGCAGAACTCTTTGCCCGAGAAAAACCGATCAATCCCATCCATCCCGTTTGGGGACACAGCGAGACCTATGCCTGGCTGGGCATCGCGTATATGGACCGGGATGAGAAAGATCCAGCGCGAGCGGCTTTTGAAAAAGCGCTCGAAATTGATCCAGATAATGGCTGGGTCAAATACGAACTATTGCCCAAGGTATCAGAATAGCATAAGCAGCGTATTGGTAAAAGAAAGACCGCGAGTCGAAATATCTCGCGGTCTTTCTTTTTTAGAAATCGGTTGACAGCATCTTCAATAGCCTATTACATTTGATCTCTCCCAAACAAAAATAGCAAAAACTCAACTCACAAAGGAACGCACATGTCCAACGACAACATCATTCGCGTCGCCATCGGTGGTCAGGGGCGCAGTGGATACAACATCCACGCCAAACAATTGAGCCAGATGCCCGACAAATTCAAAATTGTAGCCGTAGCCGATCAATTGCCCGAGCGCAGGCGCGATGCCCGTGAACAATTTGGAGCCGAAGCTTATGAAGACTGGCAAGACATGATCAAAGCAGGTGGATTTGATCTCTTTGTCAATGCCCTGCACCAACCCCTGCACCCCGTCGCCAGCATTGCCGCTCTCAAAGCGGGTTCCCATGTCGTATGCGAAAAACCCACCTGCAAAACCGTGGCGCAATTCGACGACATCGTTCAGACAGCCACAGACAACAACCGCGTCTTTGCCCCCTTCCAAAACAACCGGTTGCAGCCCTACTTTGACAAAATACAGGAAATCATCAACTCCGGCGTTTTGGGCAAAATTGTGTACATCCGATCCTCCTGGGGCGGTTTTTCGCGGCGCTGGGACTGGCAAACCCGTCAGGAAAACTGGGGCGGTGGCCTGCTCAACACAGGACCCCATCCCGTCGATCAAGCCCTCTGCCTCTTCGGCTTTGACCGCACCCCCAGCGTCTTTGCCCGAATGGACTGCAACAACCCCTTTGATGGCGATGCCGACGATCACTGCACCGTCACATTGTACGACCCCGAACGGCAGGCACCTCAAATCGACATCGTCGTGAGCAATTACCTCCATTATCCGCAAAACGACACCTACACCATTAACGGCACTTACGGCGGTCTCACAGGGGGATCATCAGCACTCAAATGGCGTTATTTTGATCCCGAAAAAGCACCCAAACACGACATGTGGACCTGGTCGGTAAACCGACAGTACACCCGCGAAGAACTCGACTGGACCGAAGAAACGTGGACACTCGAAGAAGAAAAGAAAAGCAACACCCCCTCAGTCTCACTCGAAAGCGGTCCCGAACGCTTCTACAACAACATCTACGACGTCTTCAAAAACAGCGGCGAACTCCTCATCCCCCCCGCGCAAGTACGCAAACAAATCGCCGTCATAGAAGAATCCCATCGACAAAACCCACTTCCAAAAAAATAAAGCACAACAAAGGAAAACCCCATGAGCATCCCCATCTTAGACACCCATCAACACCTCATCTACCCGGGCAAATACCCCTATTCGTGGACCAATGACCTCGCGCCACTCAAAGGCAATGCTTTCCACATCGAAGACTATTTGACCCTCACAAAAGACAGCGGCATCACGCGCACCATCTTCATGGAAGCCTCGCCCGATGACCCCCACTGGCATGACGAAACGCAATTTGTTTATGAACTATCCGAACAACCCAATGCCATAATCGAAGGCGTCATCGCCAACTGCCGTCCCGAATCTCCCTCTGACTTTGAAGCCTATATCGAATCTGTCCAACACCCGAAACTCGTCGGCTTTCGCCGCATCCTGCACACCATGCCCGACGACCTCTCCCAATCGGACCACTTTGCAACAAACATCCGCCTCCTCGAAAAATACAACCTCACCTTCGACCTCTGCTTCCGCGCCGACCAACTCCCCATCGCCCGCAACCTCGCGCAAAAATGTCCGGATGTCCAATTCATCCTCGACCACTGCGGCGTACCGGATATTGCAAACAGCGAGACAGATCCCTGGCGCGACCACATCGCGCAAATAGCCGCCCTACCCAATGTCGCCTGCAAAATCTCGGGCGTCCTCGCCTATTGCGCCGAGGGAAATGCCTCCACCGAAGCGGTACGCCCTTATGTCGAACACTGCATCGCCAGCTTCGGCTGGAACCGCGTGGTATGGGGCAGCGACTGGCCCGTTTGCAACACGCGGTCCGATATCCAAACCTGGGTTCAAATATCGCGCGAAATCGTCGCCAACGCCGACGTGGCGGATCAGGAAAAACTCTTCCACAAAAACGCAGAACGCATATATCTCAAAAAATAATAACGGTCACCCCACACGCGCGCTCAACCCCCCATCCACCGGGAGTAAAACGCCCGTAATATACTTCGCCTCATCCGAAGCGAGGAACACCGCGGCAGCAGCCACATCCCACGCCGACCCCATCTTTTGTTCAAGAGGCACCTGTGCAGCGCGTTCCTCACGAAGCGCATCCCGGTTGACACCCTGATCTTGAACGCGGGACTCAATCGCCATCGGCGTATCCATCAGACCGGGCAAAATCGCATTCACGCGCACACCATACGGCGCATTTTCAAGCGCGAGATTCTGCGTAAGCGCATTGATCCCCGCCTTGGCGATTTTGTACGCAAGCGTCCTGGGGCGAAAACACACAGCCGCCGTAGAAGAAATATTGACAATAACGCCGCTGCCCTGCGCACGCATAATGGGAAGCACAAATTTACAGGTCAGAAATAGCCCTTTGAGATTGATATCCATAAGTCGCTGCCAGTCTTCGCCACTCAGGTCAACAGAACCACCGTCTCCCCTCAGCGTGCCGACATTATTGTGCAAGATATCGATACGCCCATAGCGCTGGACACAGGTCTCGGCAATAGCCCGACAATCATCTTCAATCGTAATATCTGCGCCGAGCACCGACGCACGCCCCTTCTCTTGTGCAATCATCCGCGCAGTCTCTTCCGCAGACGCGATATCCTTATCCACCAGAAGCACCTGCGCGCCCGCTCTGGCAAAGCGAATAGCCGTCGCCCGACCATTGCCAATGGTCTCGCCCGCCGACTGCCCTGCCCCAACGACAATCGCTATTTTATCTTTAAGCTGCATATTCTCTTACTCTGCCGCGCACGCATGCACAACATCCGCCCCCATATTGACAAAAGTATTCCCCTCAATCACCGTTCTGCGCGCTTCGCGCTCGATCGCAATCCCCACCTTCTGCTTTTCTCCTCCCGAATCCTCAATCCGATTATCCCGAATCTCTACATCATACGTCGTACCGCGGATCTCAATCCCATACCCATTCTCGGCAAAACCATTATCGCGGATCACACACGAATGAATCGCATTTCTGTGCGCCCCTCTAAACTCGGATAACGGCGTCCGGAACAAAATGCCCACCTTGTGATTATCCGCAATCTCGCAATTGACAATCCGGTTATCCGTATCTCTATGCCCAATTGAAATACCAAAATCCCGATTGTCCAAACACGCGCAATCCTCGGCGATGCCATCCGACACACCCCAGCAAAAGAAAATACCCTGACTATTGCCCGTTGACCGACAAGCGTGAAACCGCGGTCGCTGCGATCCACTCCCTGGATGAAACCCCAGATTGGCATTGTTCTCCGACACACAATTTTCAAAAACAAAATCATCGCAAACCTGAAAACTGAACCCATCTCCATTGTAATTGCGCGCCGTCACATTCCGAAACGTATAGCGGTGGCAACGCTGCAAAAACACCGCACCCGAATAATTCCCATTGATCTCTTCATTCTCCTCTTTGTTCCCATCCAGAACGATATTCTCAACAGTCACATCGCAAACCCCCTCCTCCGCCGTCAAAATGGGGAAAATCGTCGCCAACGTCGCCCGTTCATCCAGCCACATATTTTTGTACACGCGCTTACTAAGCGAAATCACCGTCCCCTCAATCGCCGTCACTGTATCTTTTACCACCGTCATCCCGGACTTGCCATAAGACCGCAACATCACCCCACATCCCACGCCAAATCCACGCGCGTCTTCCACCTCGACCCGCGCCTCATACCAATCGGAATCCCGCACCAGAGGCGTCACAACCCCCGCAGCCTTCCTCAACACCGTTGCACTACCCGACCCGCGCACAGTCAAATTTGGATGCAGATAAAGCGCGTTCCGCATCGTATATATCCCCGGCAAAATCTGCAAAACACCGCCACCCAGGCGGTGCAAATAATCCGCACCAGCCTGTAAAACCCGATCATCGCCCCCCTGCAAATCCCCCTCGCCCTGACCCACCGTCAACACCATCTCCCACCGCTCTGTCATAGGCCGATTAGTAGAAAAATCCGACATATCAACACTCCTCAAATTCATAACTGATGTTACGCAGGTCTGGAGTTTTTGTCACGCTAAGCGGAGTGGAACGGAGCCGAAGCATCTGTTCCACCTGCGTTAGTAGGGATTTAGGGTAAGTGCTCTCCGCCATAGTCTCGCATCCAGTCCATAGAACTTCAACGGGTCGCCTGATAGTTTGTCAAGTTGCCCGCGGGTATGCCCCCATAATCCTCCACCCGTTTGTTGTCCCGGTCACTCTCGTGATGTGGAGGCGTGTAGGTTAACATCACATCTTGAGCCGTGAAGGTCGCCCCTGCTTGACCCGTCCAACTCAGGTCTATTGTCACCGTGTTCCTGTCATTGGCGAGGTAATTTTCTCTTTGAGGACGGACGCCTTCGATGGTTATCGCACCCTGCACACCCTGTATCGAGACCGCGTAGGCGTCAGAGGGGACCTCTGTGGCCGGGTTCAGTTTCTCGTTGTAGATCAACTTTAGTTCCCCAGTATAAGAGCCTGCGCTTATCTCCTCTGTTTCCAGCGTCATTCCTATCAGCGTTGGCGGTGTTCGATCTGGTGGCAGAAAATTTGGCAGTGGCGTGTTGCGAATCGTTTCCCATTTCGTGCGAAGGGCTTTGAGCCAATCCGGAATGGCGCCGAGCCGCAGTTCGAGTTGTGCATCGAAAAGCGATTCTGGCTCAACCGCACTGCCCTGGGATTCGTTAAGCTGGACAGTGTTTTCATTAAAGGTGGCCGTATTGCCGTGAAATCCGACGATGATGGGTTTTATCACGACACGGCCACTCTGACGCCAAAAATCGTAATGTTGCGACGCTGGTCCCTGATGAAAATTCCAGGCCACAAAATGTCCGAGGTGATGAGGGCAATTCCGTGAGCAGACACCACTACTGCCACTCAGGTTGCCACCATTGGCGCGATCAAACAGGGTAGCAATAGGTTCTCCACTTCTTTGAGCGTGAAAATCAAGTGATGCGGGATAATTATAACGATAATACACATTTCCGGAGCGTGGACCCTGTATATTTGGACCGTGTTGATGCCCTGCGAGGTCTTCTGAAAGACCGATCCACGAGTGATCCGTGCTCCCCAAGAAAGCAAAATGACCCTTATTTCCCGCCAATGTGACGTGATAAACCGACATGGCTGATCCATTAATGCCCAGTGCGATACTGGTGTTGATAAACGAAACGCGCCGAACCCATGAATTGACACAGCCAGTGAATTGGAGCAAATACCAGCTATAATCGTGAATATAATTCTTATGATGGAGAAAATCACCTGTCCACGATCCATGAAAACTGATGTCTTCAACGCCAACTTCCTCAAGGAACCGATATTCGTGTATCTCCCAACCATAGCTGCTGTTGACATTGGCGTGCAGGGGTTCATGAAAGCGCATCCTGTTGTTTTGGATTTCAGCAATGCGGTGCGTTTCATCCACGATAACCCCCCTTTTACTAATTTCCCAATTGGGACTTGGCATGAACCCGCCCATAAAATCAGCGATTGCCGCCTTGCTTTCCATCTTCAGCGTAACCCACTCACCCACATTGAATAGGGAAGCATTTGCGACTGCGACCCAAAAGGTTTCGCGGGTAGCATCTTCTGTAACAGAGGTGCTTTTTCTCGGGTTGCCCCTATACCTGAACCGAAACATGGCAGGCCAACCCCCACCAGAACTCAAGAATTTTTTGTACATGCTGTTCACCTGCCGGATGACTGTGCCTCCGGTTCGGCTGCCGCTTCCTCTGAGGACGATATTGCTGCTGCGAATCAAGATGGTTGTGAACTCACCCGCTTCGGTTGTATCGGCATCGGTATTGACGAGAAATTCACCTGGTGGAAAGAAGATAATGCCGCTACCGTTCTGCTCCGCATCAGCAATAGCAGCCGTAATAGCGACCTGGTCAGACTGGTCATCATCGGGGATGGCACCATAAGTTGTGACATCATATATCGGCGCCATAATTTCATTGCTGCGGGGAACGGGTTTGTTGAAGTGGTGATAGCCCGCGTAGGAAAAATCGGGTAGGATAGGTTCGGTACCATTCTCTTTGGCCTCCACAAATTGGCGATAGGTACTCGAGGTCTGTGGGGAACGGACACTGATCCTCACCGAGATGCTGTCGGTACCTCCATGATCATCGCGTACGTTCACCGTCACCGAGTAAACACGCCTGATTTCGTAATCGTAAGAGACCCCTTCCCGTGTCAGAAGTTGACCATTGCCCGGGACAATTGTGAAGGCACTCGCATCCGATCCTCCCAGGCTGTATGTGAGGACGTGATTATCGGCATCGGTAGCAGAAATAGGTTCGCCGATAGGCGTGTCTGCCGGGGTGTTCTCATCCACTGAGCGTATAACAGGAGACGCGAAGGAGAATACCGGCACCTGATTTACCGCTTTGCCAAAGCTACTGGCAAAGATCAGAAAATCGTCAAATCCAATCGCGCCATCGCCAGTTAGATCGTATCTTACCTCATACTTCTCTTCACCCTTCTGAGACCCAAATGCCCCTACAAACAGCAAAAAGTCGGGAAAATCGACAATCCCACTCCCGTCAAAATCGGGAGAAGGTTCCGCAGCGAGAGATAAGGGATGACTCAACAGAGCGATGAGTATAATTGCAAAACTCAAAGCATATATTGATCGCACGTGAAGCAGCCTGGACATGTTGAACTTTCCACAAAAGGCAGTCGCCAATCTTTTGACGGCGTAAACCTTTACACCTGAGCACTGACCTTATGCACCTTCAAATTCGCGTATTCGCCAATCAAAGGCGCCATCTGCCGAAAACCGATCTTGCCACCGCCCAGCAAAGGTCCATACGTCTGACCATCATCAACCCAGTGAAAAATCTTTAAATCGCGGATATAAAAAACAACCTCTGCACCGCATTTGATCAGCGTAATCGGGTAGGGTGGTCTGGCATCGACAACAGAAGGCAGGGGATCCGCCCCCTGACAGACCATGTGAAAACCATAACTCTTGCGCAAATTGCAAACTTGAAACGCGCGTTCTTTGAGTGCCTTCCGCCGAAAATAAGACACGTGCAACGCATTGATATCGCTGCTGTGATACTGCCTGTATTCCCCAGCCCGCGGCGCCAATGACGGATCAAATATATCTTCACCCCCTCGTCCCAGAGCAGAAAAAAACAGAATGCACAACCCCGGCTCGCGCACCGGCCAAAAATCCCATGTCACGGCAATATCCGCTGGAAAATCTTCGGGACACCAGAAAACAAAATTTGCTGCCTGTCCTTCCCCGGGATCGCGGCGATTCTCCATTCGCATGCGACCATTTGGAAAGGTCACTTCGGCATCTCCCTCCATCCGAAACCCTTCAATATCTGATGCGGAAGACAGCGGATTGTCATAAATCAATTCGCCAAACTCAAAATTATCCATAACACCTCTCCTGATGCGTTGACGTATCGGATGCTTCGCCGCTTGGACAGCCTGCCTCAAAAACAGCGGCGCACTGCCAAAAGATACTGAAAACAACGCCATCTTGCTGCATTTTATGAACGCCCTGCGAGTCCATTCCATCATTTTAGTCTCCTATTATCACGACCCCAATCTTTCTCCTCCACCATTTCGGAAAGCCACGGGTTTTCCACTTACCGATCTGCCAAATCCCTCTGCAAAAATCAGAAAGTCGTTGAACCCCACTGTGCCATTGCCATCCAGATCGTATTTTGTGTCAAAACCCGTATCACCCTCCGACAGCCCAAAGCGGCTGACAAATAGCAAAAAATCTGTGCTCCCAACCATATTATCCCCATCAAAATCCAGGCTTGCAAGACTGGCACCTGTCCCGATTAGTTTCACTTCTACGCTTTTGCCATCCTGACACGTAAACGCCACAACCGTCTGGTCGGATTGAACTGTTGCGATCGCGAGATCATACATGCCATCATCCAAACGCCATTTTCCTCGCAACGTCACATCCACTGTGCGGGGCATACTCGACTGATTGACAATCAACGTGCCATCTTGCCGGTGCGGATCCTGAATAGTCCAACTCCACCCAAAATCCGGATCCGCAACCGAAAGCAATAAGCCATCCTCCACTTCGCGAGTCATCGCCAAAATCGGCAAAGACACAGATACAATCTGACCTTTATTGGGACTTGCATTCGTGTTAAACAGCGCGTAACCCGTGGTTTTCAAATCCCGATGATGTACGATGTGTGCCATATGATTTTGCTGCCAGACCTCATATTCGGGTGCATTGGCAAACGCGTGTACCTTGCCGGACGAGCTTTGCACCAGCACAGCATATTCATACTTTTTCGCCTGAGGCGCACTACCGTGATCCAGATACGCCAATTCAAAAGTTCCTGTACCACCGCTATCCCTGCCAAAATCTCCAGGGGTTTGCACCTGACGACGCACCCGCAAGTCGCCTCCATCTGGAATCACATAGCCATTACCCGAGGCGTCCATCACCCATGCGGTCTGCCCCGTTGTCCCCGAAAATGTATAGGGAATCGCCAGCACGCCTGTCCCATTGACCCATGTGGGGCGGTCCTCGGATATAGCTACTTGAAATAATGGCGTCACAGTTCTATGTCCACTATCATCACTCTTAATACCCGATCCCAGGCAAACCAGTACATCGTCAAAACAAAACACCGTCTTAAACGCTCGAAAACTCGTATTGTATTCTGTATCGTGCAACTTCAGCGCGAACACGCCGTTTTGTCCTTCTATGTTCACCCCACCCACAAAAGTCTCATCCGAAAAATTGCGATCACGAGTCCTGTTGTTAAGCTCTGCGTGGCTCAGGCGAATCGCCGTCGTACCGGGCCACATACTCCAATCCCACCCATCCCGAACAATCCCGCTCGCCTCCCGGCCAACCGGGTCGCCACTGGCGTAAATCAGCATCGAACCATAGCTCAAATAACGACCGAGCGAATTTTCACTACCCGACGATTCAAAATCCCACACGTACTTGCTCCATCCTTTCATACTCACCATCCAGTCTCCACGTCGATGAATAGACAGCGCGCCATAAGGCAATGTCCAGTGCCCAGATGGCGCTGCCTCGGGTGCGTGCCCTGCCTCTGCAAAATCCACTATCATTTGCATCGCACCCGGCGTGTGCAAATACATGATCCCTGCAGATGCCTGTTCGAACAGACCTTCTCGCAATAACTGCGATTGAGGTTTCCAAAGCTGCATAAACGCGCCAGCCAGTTCTGCATTCACCGAGGGATAGCTCAAAGCCACATACATATATGCCGGCAAATTTGCGTCGTTTACCGTTGTATTATTTGGAAAGCGACCACCGATAGCTGGCGAAATATCATACGTATTCGCCATAGCCCTGAACGTCAACAGCGCCTGCTTCAAATTATCGCGCTTATCATCTGCAACCGCAAAAGGCGTATCGTGCAACAAATATACCAGCACAGAAGCCACATGAAAAGCATTTGGCGCATACGCATTGGCATAGATGCCCCGATGGTGAAAACCCACAAAATCCGGCTTAATCGTATCCAGCCACCCGGGCGCAATATCCAGCGCATTATTCAACCAGGCGACATAGCGGCGCATAGTAACGACCTTTTCAGGCGTATCGTCCATCATCAAAATGCACAACAAGCGATACATCGCCACCGAACGCAAAAAATCCGCATTCGCGCCCAGCACCTCAGAATCCTCATACAACTCGCCAAACATACTGTGCCATTTCAGGGTCGCCAATTCCCGCGCCAACGCCCCTTTGCTCTCCAAAGCATCCCGCATCAAATACACGGCATGGGAATACCCCGCAAGGCGCAGAAATTGGTGATGCAGCGAGCCTATACCACTACCTTCTGCCCATCCCTGATCATAGAGATAATCAAAAATATCCAGCACTTGATTTTTGGTATTGTTGTCACCATTCAACCGATAATCCAGCGTCAGACGCAACAAGACCCTTGAGAAGCTGTTTTAAAATTATGAGATAGTAAAAAAAGCGTTGAAAAAGCGTATTCA
>JAPPAB010000150.1 GCA_026705765.1 Gemmatimonadota bacterium | reverse complement strand
TTTCTCGGAGCTACGGTGACTTTTTTAATTTTACAGAAATTTAAGGACGCTATCCCGAAATCCCAGAGCAGAAATAATAGCCATCAGATTGTCGAGTTTCGGTTTGCTGCGACTCGAAAGCACGCGGTAGAGATGTTCGCGGTTCAGTCCGGCGCGCTTTGCCAATGCACCAATTCCTCCTTGTGCCTGGGCGACATCGCGCAAGGCCAATAACAGCCCATCAGCCTCACTGCTTGCTTCGCACTCATCCAGAGCGACTTCCAGGTAAGCCCGCGCTTCTTCGGGGTCTTTGAGAGCTTTTATCAGTCCATCTTCATAACTGATTGTGTGTTTCAAAACCTGTTTTTTAGTCATGGCTGCGGCTCCTCAAATCCTGCCAATATGCTTTGGCGCGTTTAATTTCGGAAGGTAGCGTACACGCTACAAAAAGTAAACTAAAAACAGCAGGAAAAACAGCATGCATGTTTATATCGTATTCGCTCATCCGAGTAGGCGATCTTTTACGGGTGATGTGCTGGTAGGGTTCTGTCGTGGGTTGGAGGATGGGGGCCACTCATATCAAATAGGTGATTTGTACGAAATGGATTTCAGGACTGATATGAGTCTGGACGAATACAACCGGGAGATGAATGTGTATGGCAATCGTCCGGATTTGCCCGTTCCATCTGATGTGCAAGCCGAACACGCAAAGATTGAGAAGGCTGATGGACTGGTGTTCATTTTTCCAAATTGGTGGAGTGATTGTCCGGCAAAATTGAAGGGGTGGTTTGATCGAGTGTGGATCTGTGGATATACGTATGTGTATGAGAACGAGGAATATGCGATACCTGGACTCGAGATTGATAGGGCGTTGGTCTTGTGTACTGCGGGTCATACCTGCGAACATCTTGAAGGAACCGGCATTTTAGAGAGTATGCGGTGTATTTATCTCAATGATCGCCTTCGTCCTGAAATAGGTGTGGCACAGACAGATATGGTTGTGTTGGGAGGTATGGTAGAAGGTGGAGAGAGTATAAGGCAGGAGAATCTCGCAAAGGCTTATCAGTTAGGAAAGGAGTTTTGCTGAAAGTATTCCATATATATTGTTGTCCACCAGATATTTAGCCCCACAAGTTCAATTGATTTTGTGGGGATTTTTTATTTTTGCTAAACTGTTTTTTTTGAAAAACATTTGATGTGTTTGGCTGAGCGTCGTATTATTGGGAAAATAGAGGAGGTGATCTGTGTCAAATATAGCAGCAATCAAGTCGGAAAATAAAAAGAATTGGGACAAATGGGACAAACAGATTGAGACGGACTCGAAATCGGGGAAATTGAATTTTTTAATTGCTGACGCTATGAAAGAGAAAGAGAAGGGAACGCTCCAGGGGCTTTAATGCATCGGACGAAAAACGAAAAGGCATAAACAATGCGCAGAGCGAAAATTGTGAGTACACTGGGTCCTGCGAGTTCATCGGAGCGCGTGATAGAGCAATTGATCGGGGCGGGGGTGGATGTTTTTCGGCTCAATTTTTCACACGGCACGCGAGATGAACATGCGGAGAATGTTGGGCGCATTCGGCAAATTGCGGATACCATGCAGCGCAGTGTTGCCATTTTGCAGGATTTGCAAGGTCCGAAAATGCGGGTGGGGAGACTCGCAGAGGATCCGGTTGAGTTGAAGGAAGGCAGCAGGCTGACGGTGACGACCCGCGAAGTTCCGGGCGATGCCGAGTGTGTATCGACAACTTATGCGAGATTACCCCGAGACGTGAGGCCCGCGGATCGCATTTTGCTTGATGACGGGCATATTGAGTTGCTGGTACGCGAAGTCTATCGCTCGGATGTCGTGTGTGAGGTTGTGGTGGGTGGGCTATTAAAATCCAATAAGGGTATCAATTTGCCCGGGGTACAGGTCAGTGCGCCTTCTCTGACAACCAAAGATCGAGAGGACCTGGACCTGGGTATCGAATTGGGCGTGGATTATATTGCCCTGTCTTTTGTGCGGGAACCCGACGATGTGCGAGAGGTTCAACATATTATTGAACGGGCAGAGAAAGAGATCCCGGTTATTGCAAAGCTGGAACGCGCCGAAGCTGTCGATCACCTCGAAGATATTCTCGATGTTGCCGATGGCGTAATGGTTGCTCGGGGCGACCTGGGCGTGGAATTATCACCTGAAGATGTGCCGGTGATCCAGAAACGCGTGATTTCGGCGGCCAACCGCGCAGGGGTATTCGTGATTACGGCTACGCAGATGCTGGAGTCAATGACCGATCACCCGCGGCCCACGCGCGCTGAGGCATCAGATGTGGCCAATGCGATTTTCGATGGCACCGATGCGGTCATGCTGTCTGGCGAGACTGCAATTGGCAAATATCCCGTTCAAACTGTGCAAATGATGGCGCGGATTGTTGAAAAGGCAGAAGCGAGTGTGGAACTGGCGCCACCAATATTGAATCTGGATTCGCTCTCTTTTCCCGATGCGATTGGACAAGCCGCCGCCGCGGTATCGACGGCGGTGTCTCCCAAAGCCATTGTCGCATTTACCCAATCGGGATCTACAGCGCGTCTGATTTCAAAGCGCAGACCGCGTACGCCGATTATTGCGTTTACGCCCAGCGCGCGGATATGTCGGCGGTTGTGCTTGTGCTGGGGCGTTGAACCCCGTCAAATTACGCTGATTGACGATACGGATCGCATGGTTGCCGAAGTTGAAGCGCGGTTGCTCTCTGAGGGCAATGTGCGTTTTGGTGATACACTGGTGATTCTGGCTGGTGCGCCCATCACGGCGCGAGCCGAGACCAATTTGCTGAAATTGCATCGGGTTGGAGAAATATAGATCTCATGGGTGAAAAACTGATAGAAAATAAGGTCCTCAAATTGAGGACCTGTTTTATACTGGCCGCTCTAATAGTCGTTGTGCCAGTCCATGGGGAAATCCCATCTGATGACCCCATTGTGAGATGGTTGCACATTTCGGGTAACCGGGCGGTTTGGGGGAGTGAACTAAAGGTGCTGATGGTCACACGTACTTCACCGTGGTACGATTTTCTTCCCTGGGTCCAGGCGCGCCGATTCGATCCTTTGGTACTTGTCTCTGATCTGGAAAAATTGCGATCGTATTACCGCGATCGGGGATATGTGGAGGTCGCAGTGCATTCGACTATTGAGCAGCTTAGCGCAGATGAGATTGGACTGGAGATACATATTGCAGAGGGACCTTTGATGCGGATTTCCAGGACGTCGGTCATTGGCGGTGAAGATCGTGAGAATGCTTTCGGAAAGCTCGGGGGCAAACCACTATCGCGCGACCTCGTAGATAGGAGAGTGTCGCAGGTTGTAAGCAGATTGCGGAATAAGGGCTATGCGTTTGCGCGAGCCGAGGTCGAGACGACGACTGTAGGGCAACAAGTCGAACTCGTTCTAAAACTTGCACCTGGTCCTGTATGCAGCGTGGGCGTTGTGCAAATATCGGGGCATAAGGCCATGGCGGAAAATACCATCTTGCGCGGTCTCACATTTAAGCCGGGCGATCAATTTAGCGAAGAGGCATTGCAAAACAGCCAGTACCTGCTCTATCGTGCGGGCGTGTTTCGGTCTGTGGCTTTGGGATTGGCAGATAGCATAGCGCGCGGCAATCGAGTGGATGTAACTTTGCGCGTGTCCGAACGTCCCTTTCGCACGTTGCGCATAGGCGCGGGGTACGACACGGATGAAGATTTGTGGGGTTCAAGTGCCTGGACGCATCGCAATTTTGGAGGAGATTTCCGGCAGTTCAAGCTGTCTGGGCGCGTTTCTGGAAAGAATAGGGAAGCGGTTATCGGCCTGCGACAGGCGCATTTTAGGGGCAGTCGCAATTGGTTGAATATCGGTGGGTTTGTACAGCGAGAACGACAGGCAGCTTTTATACAGGACGAGTTAGGGGGAAATGTATCTCTTGAGAGAAATCTTACAACGGCAGCTGATTTGATCACTCAGTTCAGCGGTGGTGTGGTTGATTTTTCGGCCGATAGCGCGTTTGTCGAGATGAAGGTCGGTTTGCTTATGGATACGCGCAACGATATTTTTGACCCGCAATCGGGTATGCTTGCACAATTCGCTGTGCGTGAACGCGGGCAATTTTTCAGGGCTGATGGCGAGTTTTTGCAGGCAACGGCAGAGGGGCGGTGGTTTCGCCGCATCCCCTTGCGAAGTGTGCTGGCACTGCGCGTGCAGGGCGGCGTGATTTTTGAACTGGGCAAGGCGGGTAGCGTGCCGAATGTCGAGCGGTTTTTTGCAGGGGGCCTCAATAGCATACGCGGGTGGGGGTTGAATGAATTGGGTCCCAAAGACCATCAGGGCGAGCCAACGGGCGGTTTGAGCCGTGTGGAGATGAGTATGGAAATTAGAACGCAGATATTTTTTTTATTGGGTACAGCTATTTTTGTGGATGTGGGCAATGTCGATGCGAAATCGGGGGCGTTTAATCCCGGGGCGCTTAAGTATGCTGTGGGCGCGGGACTTCGATATTTAAGTCCGGTTGGTCCCGTGAGATTTGATGTGGGATACCGTCTGTCAGAAGACATGACGGCAGGGAACCGCGTGCAGTATCATGTGAGTTTGGGACAGGCATTTTGAATCCGCAGATGGACTCAGATGAGAGACAAAGAGAGAAGCTAACGAGTGGGGAGCCATGTACCCGCTCTGAAAGTATAGAATAGAGACGATTTGAAATGAGCAGGCGAGCGAAATCAATAATCTGGATCCTGGCCAGCGTGGGCATTGTGCTGGCCGTGGGAGCAATGCTGGTCGCGGGTGGCTATGCCAATGGTATTTTGCGCGGGTTGGCGCAACGCGCCCTGTCCTGGGAAGAGGATGAGGTCTGTTTAATTGGTGAGATTCAGGGGAATCCGCTGGGGAATTGTCGCATCGTGGATGTGCAGTTCGGAGATTGGGTGCGTGTGGATACGCTCGATGTGGCATACAATTTTTTGGGTCTGCTAATTGGGAAAGTTGTAGTTCATCAACTGAGGTTGTCGGGGATTGAGGTGAGTATTGATGCTTCTGACGAAGAGACCGAGGCGCCGGGGTGGGATGTTCCGCCACCTCTGGATTTAGATATCGAGTCACTGGAGATTGCGGATGCCAATGTCGTAGTTGATGGTACACAGGTGCGCGATATCTCGCTAAAGGGTGCTATTTTTGCGGGAGAATCTGAGTATCGTTTGATCCTGGAGCGTTTTCGTTCGGTGCAGTTCGATCCGCCGCTGGAAGTGACCAATCTATCTGGTATTGCTATTTTACAGAGTGATCACTTGCAACTGAACGATGTGGCGTTGCACACTCATGGCTCTCGTATTTTATTGAGCGGATCGGTGCGACAACTGGATGATCCCGAGGTGGATCTCGTTGTGGAAGCCGATTCTCTATGGCTGGGAGATCTCAGGCTTCTGGTCGATCTTCCAGAACGCGATATGCAGATGCGCGGAAACGTGAAAGGTAGTCTGCAATCTCTTGTTACAGAATTGGTTGTAAAAGATGAAGAAGTTTCAATTGCGTTTAATGGTGTCATGGGAATTGCGCCGTTCACAGTGCGTGGAGAGGTAATTTTTGAGATCGATACGGATGACCTTATTTCGTTGGGATACACGGGATTTGACGCTGATTTACCCCGTATCAGTACAAGTCTGGATGGGATGATTACTTTCGCGGTGGATTCCTCTGGTGTAGAAAATGCCGTTGCTGGGGGTATTTTTCGACGCGTGCAGTTTGGGGATGCGCGATTCGATTCCGTGCGTTTTGCCATCAATTTGGCGAATGACTTGGTGCGAACACAGGTCACTGCTAATGGGCCAAGTGGCAATATAGTGGGCAATGGGGAAGCGCGGTTGACCACCTGGGATGGCAAATGGGAAATGCGATTCCGCGATCTATATGCTGAACATTTACCCGGTGTATCCCAAAAAGTCGGGCGCGTGACGGGGCGTATTGATGGTGCGCGATATATTGATCAACGGCTTTTTATCGATCATTTTGAGACATATTTTCAAAATTGGGGGACGCGCGCCAACGGAAATGGACGGTTGCATTTTGAAGGAGAAAAGCCAGCTATTGCGGGGAATATCCAGGCAGAGGTCGCATTGTCCAGTTTGACGGGCACAAGTAGATGGGGTACATCGCTGACGCTTGCAGGAAATGTGGATGGCATCGCTGGTGGAGACTTGACGGTTGAATTGACAGGAAATATCGTGGACAATGCCGCGGCAGATAGTTTGTGCATTTCTGCATTGGTCAATGCTGAGGGGAGGTCTGATATTCGCGCTAATCTGTCGGGCACGGGTGGGGTGTTTTCCACTCAGGGGTATATTGATCGGCATTTGGAAGGTCAATGGATGATGGATGTACGGGATTTAGAGGCGATAGGCGAGGTAATCGATATAGATTTATCGGGGACGTTGGCTCTATCGGGCACATGGTCGGGAACGCTGGATGCGCCCGGTTTTTCTGCGCGAGGTAACGCAGATAGTCTTGTTGTGGCGGATATTCCACTACAAAATCTTACGATAGAGACGCAGTGGGCGCGGCCCGATTCGGGAGTTGTTAACCTGCAAGTGGGTCGTCTGACCTGGGGTGGACGCTCATTGCAGGAGGTATTTTTTGAGGCGGTGTACGCACATGGCGAAACATCATTTTTGTTGGACAGTGGTGCGCAAGTAGATGATCGGGTCCTTTTTCAGGGGCGCGCAGGGCAAAAGGAAGAGCATTTGCAGGTGGCGATGGATTCGCTGTACGTTAAGGTCGATCAGGTGGTTTTGCATAATGAGGGACCTGTTCAGTTTGCGTATTCGCCAGCTCACGGCATTCATATCGGACATTTTGTGCTATCGGGGCCAGCGGGGCGTTTGGTCGCGCAGGATCAACAGGACTTTCAGGCGACGGTAGAAGTGTTGTTAAAAGATCTGGACTTGCGCCTCTGGGCCTTTCTGGCGGGTGCTTCAGGGATGGGGGGTATCCTCAATGGCGAAGTGCTTTTTGCTGGCACATTGAGCGATCCTCTTATTTTTTTTCAATTCGCTCTTGCAAAAGGCGAAATATCGGGTGTGGGATTCGATAGTGCCGCAGGGGAGGTGTCTCTGGGCAATGACAGGATACACTTTGAGGTGAAAGTCGTACCCGATGGAGATGAGGTGCTGGCACTGTTTGGTAGCCTTCCTGTTACAGGTACAGGTGATATGCACTTGCGCGCCTGGTCTGAGGGGGTCGCGATCAGAACACATTCGAACGCAAAGGGGGTCAAACGATCCGAGAGATTGACATTAGGCACAGTTCCAAATGCGTATTTCGATGTGTCTGAGGGACTTACAGGGATGGTCTTATTCGATCTCGAGGCGCGTGGTCGTTTTGAGCAACCGGATATTCGGGGGGTAGTTGAAATCCGAGATGGGGTGTTTGACATGCCCGGGCTGAATCGATCTTTCGCGTCTGTTTCTGGTCGTGCTGTGGTTGGAGATGGAAAGATTCGAATTGACAGCCTTGCGATGGGAACTTCGGCGAATCTTGCCGGCGACATAATGCTTGAGGGTTTTTTGCCGGGCAGATGGGATTTGTCTGCGCAATTTCGCGATTTTGAACCGGTTGCCCTGCCCGAACTACAACTCGTGACAGATGGTCAATTGCAGATCACGGGAACGCTGCAGGGCATCAAAGTTGAGGGTAAAATGGCGATGAAACAGGCGGAGATTCGCCTGGCAGAATTGCTCGGAGTACCGAGCCTGGCGACGAAACAGGCAGAGATTCGCTTGACGGAATTGTTCGAGGAACCGAGCCCGGAAATGCCGACATTTCTGAGGGATCCAGAAATAAACCTGCAAGTGTCTGCTGACAGACAGGTGTGGTTGCGAGATCCGGCCTTTGAGGTTGAAATTGAGGGCGATTTGGATGTGATAAAAAATCGCGAAGATTCGCGTATTTACGGTATGATATCGAGTCGTCGGGGCAATTACATCTGGCAAAACAACCGCTTGCGTATTACGCGAGGCGAAATTCAATTTCAGGGCAGGCCAGATTGGAATCCCGATCTGGATATTCGCGCCGAGACGAGTGTGCGTGCTGTGAGTATAGAGGGCGAGAGGCCAAAGCCTGTTGATATTATTGTCACAGTGGGGGGAACATTGACGTATCCCCAGATTTCGTTTGACAGCAGCGATCCGTCATTGGAGGGGGATATGGGGAATATTGCATCTCTGCTGTTGACAGGCAGACCCGCTGATCAATTTCAGTTTTCCGGCGGACACACGCTGGATCTGTTTGCGGGGTTTGTTGCAAATCGCCTGGGGCAACACATTGGGCAAAAATTGCATCTGGATCTGGTGGAGATCGATGTTGGTGAGGGCAATATCTCCAGGATTAGATTGGGCAAGTATATTGGAGACAGGTTGTTTATGAGTTATGCAAAGGATATTTCGAGCACGGCTTATGAAGCGGCGATGGAGTTTGAGATCTTCCCAGAAGTGATAGTGGAGGCGAGTCAGATAGAAGAGGTGAATGTAGATACGAATAATCGACGTAGGCGAGGATCGGTAGGGTTGTTCTGGGAGAAAGAGTGGTGATGAAAAAACGAAATAACAACGGTTGACAATATTATCCTGTAAGGTTAATTTTTTAGATGATCAGGATATTTAAGGATAAAGAGGCTGAAAAAATATTTAAGGGTCGTTTTTCCAAAAAATTGCCACAGAATATTCAGCACATTGCTGAACGCAAATTGATTTTACTTCACCAATCGACAAATTTAAACGATTTGCGTGTACCACCATCTAATCGTTTAGAGGCTTTGAAAGGCAATCGAAGGGGACAGCACAGTATTCGCATAAATGATCAGTGGCGAATTTGTTTTGAATGGAATGAGGATGGTGTTTATGCTGTTGAAATCGTCGATTATCATTGAGGTGCTATTATGAGAGATAGGCCCCCAATTCATCCGGGTGAGATTTTACAAGAAGAATTTTTAAAGCCGATGGAAATCAGTTGTGATCGTCTTGCTCGTGATATTTGCGTTCCCGCAATGAGAATCAACCAAATTGTTTGTGGAGAGAAGGGTATTAGTGCAGATATAGCACTCCGACTTGCTCGTTATTTTGGTATGTCGGTTGAATTTTGGACAGGTATTCAAACACATTATGAAATAGAGATAGCCAAAATGGCACTGGCTGATCGAATAGAAAAAGAGGTCAAGATTTTTGCACTGGTATAGTTGTGTAATGCGCTACAGTATTGACAGCAAAAAATAAAAAGCTGCCGTCCACAAATCTCGGATGGCAGTTTTTTTATGCAGTAATTTTCAATAGTTCAGCCACTTCTTCTGATGTGCGGTATTTGCCATCAAAGAGTTGGATAAGATAGAGTTGATAGGTCAGATAGCGACTCAGAATGACAGTATGGTCTTCACCTGAGAGGTGACGTTGCCAGAGTTTGGAGGTATGAGATGTGTTGTAGAGTATATGGTCGCACAAATTTTTGCCCGGCGATTGGCGCAACCAATTCGCGTAATCGGCAAAGGTCTGGGGGGGACGATTGCGCAATCCTGTGAGTCTCCGCAGAATTTTGACGGTCCAGGAAGAATGAGATATGGGAAATCCCGTGGACTCATAGGGAATATTTTTAAAATATTTGGGAAAGGTCTGGAGAAGCATTTGCCGGTAGAGACGATTGTTGGCTTTTTGTTGCAGGGGAATGGAATAGAGAAATTCCTGCACCTGATTGTCGAGGAATGGCAAGCGGTATTCGAGGCCGTGCAAAAGCCCCAGACGGGGACCTTGAATGGTGAATCCGCGCATGCGCCAGTCTATGTAAAAAGCGTGTGCCGATCCCGCCTTGTTAAATGCGGTTTTGAGGTGTTGGGCCGTGTTGCGATCTGCCTGAATGTGTAGCTTGTTTTTCAGGTACGCAGAGAGTCCATTTGAATGAAAGAGATGGCCAGCCCCTGCCAATCCATCGCCACCTGCGCCGTTGAGGCAGATATCACAGGCTTCTTTCTGTTGTCTGAGATGTTCGGCACCGTGCATATGGAGCAGGTCGAGCGCGCCATCGGCATACCACACGCCGGAGATTCTCGGTAAGAGCCAATTTTGACTGTGGATGGGGAGAACCGCGTGTGGCGCGTTTTTTACGGATGCGGCCTGGGCAGCAATGCGAACATCTGCGCTGTCGGGGTGACCGAATGTGAAAGTTTTGGGCGTATGAGACATGGCGGCGAGGATCGCACGCGAATCGAGGCCACCGCTGAGGCCGAGACCCGTTCGTCCTGTGGTTCTGTGTTCTACGGCAGCGCGAAAGCGTGTGCCCAATTCCTGTGCCAATTCGCGTTGGTCGTGATGTCCTGCAAGGGGAGTAATTTCCTCCCAGGACCAGTAGCGCTGCTGTGTGAGGCTACCATCTGAGATGCGAAATGTCATTTGCGTTGCAGGAGGCACGGGCGCGACGCCTTCGAGCCAGGTGTGATCAGAAGGCAATTGTCCGGTAGAGAAAAACAGGTCGCGGGAAATGGGATCAATCACAGGTGAAAATTCGGGAAGCACGAGGAAGGCTTTGGTCTGAGAAGCCCATGCAATGCGATTGCCCAGACGCGTCCAGTAGAGCGGGCGCAGGCCATAGCGGTCGGTAATAATGTGCAGTTCATTTTTGTGCGTATCGCAAATCACACCGGAAAAAATGCCGTCGATGCGGTTCAATTGTTCGCGTTCACTCGTGATAGATTGAATCAAGAATTCGGGGTCAGAGGTAGCAGAGCGGGTCAGCGTGGTGCGATTAAAAAATTCGCCATCAACCCAGGCAATATGTCCCGTTTGTGTCTGGCAAACTGGGGATGTGGTACGCCAATCTGGCGCAAATGCAACGCCCGCAATATGCGGTGCAAAGACAATACGGTGCGCTTTTTGGTGTACGACGAGACTGTCTGCCATGCGCGCGAGCGAGTGGGTGAGTTCACGGGGGGTAAGAGGCGATTGGGATATGAATCCTGCGAGCATAAAAAAATGCCTGTCTGAATACCACTTCATTCGGGATTAGATACAATTAATATAAGAAAATCTTTATAATTTCACTTTTCATTTTTCGCTTTTATAGGTACAATAAGACAGTCCTAAATATTATCGCATTTAACTACAGAGGTCGGAATGGCAGAGAAGAATTACAAGGTTCGCGCAGCGCATTGCAATTGGCGGGCGTCAGAGGAAGAAATATACCAGACATTGCGCCGCATTACAGATCCATTGCACCGGTCGTGGAAAAAGCTGGAGAAAGCCGACCGGATTGTGATCAAGTTCAATATGATGAAGCTACACAACCGCATTATTTACTACATGGGACGGCGACGCGAGTTGGTCGATGATATGGTCGCCCGCGCTGTTTTGCGTTTGTTGCGAGAACGAACCCGTGCGGAAATTATTGCGACGGATACCAATCCCTATACGCGCGAACATCTTATGGGTGAGGATTTTAATTACGCACATATTTTGAAAGAATACGATGTGGGATTTGTCGATTCAAACGCGCCGCCGTTCAAACAGTATGATGTGCCGGGGGGTGGATGTATGTTTGATCGCTATACACTCAGCGCGTGCTTTGAAGGGGCCGAGGTGGTTTCTGTGGCAAAGATGAAAAATCATCTGTTTATGGGGATTACGCTTTGCATGAAAAACCTCTTTGGCTTGCCTCCTATCACGCTGCCACACGGCCGCGTGAGATCCTATTATCACCACTTTATCCGCCTGTCTTATGTGTTGCCCGATTTGGGATTGATCACCCAACCCTGTCTGAATATTGTGGATGCACTAACCGGGCAATGGGGTAGAGAATGGGGTGGGCAGGGGCGTATTTGCAATGCGCTATTAGCCGGTGACCATGTAACCGCTACCGATGCTTGTGGTGCCCATTTGATGGGTCACGATCCCGCATCTGATTGGCCCAACCCGCCGTTTCGACGCGACCGCAACCATTTGTTGATCGCCGATAGACGTGGTTTTGGTACGGTTAATCTGAGAGAGATTGATTTTGAGAGCGAGGTATCTGCGCCCCTATCTGAGTTTGATTCAGAGCGCACAGATAGCGAAGAAATTGTGGAAAGCTGGCGTCGCACCACCTGTGAGCAGGCACTGCTTTACCAAGACCGTCAGCGGGATATCGTTGACCGGTATCGGAATGAATTTATCTTTTTACAAGATGGCGATGTGGTCTGGCACGGTGCGGATCCCGCCAATTTGGGCAGCCGCAGGCAGTTGAGCGGAAAAAAGAAGGATCAGGGGATGTGGCTTAAGTTGGTCGATCCCGAAGAAGCCGAAGGCGAACGCTTTGAGACTTATGAGGCGTGTTTGAGAATGACGGGGTAAATCTGCTGAGACAGTGCAAGAGATATGGATATTTTGCAAACTGATACAGCCCACGTCTGGGCAGTGGATTTAGAGCGCGAGACATTTGATGGTCACATATTGGCCGAGACGCTATCGGCAGATGAGTGGATGCGCGCTGACAGGTTTCTCTTTGAAAAACATCGGGCGCATTTTGTTGCCGCACGTGGGTGTCTGCGTGCAATTCTCGCCAAATACATGCAGTGCAAGCCAGATGAACTGGCTTTTTTTTATGGCGAACACGGCAAACCGACTCTGGCGTCCCCATGGGATAAATCCCAATTGCGATTCAATCTCAGCCATTCGGCTGGCCTGGCTCTTATCGCAGTTTCTCTGCGCTATGACATTGGGGTTGATGTTGAGCATATCAGTCGCAAGGTCGGCCAGATGCAAGACATTGCGAAACGTTTTTTTGCCCCTGGTGAATACGAGCGGTTGTGTGCATTGCCGCGAGAAGAACAGCGTCGGGCTTTTTTTTGTTGCTGGACGCGCAAAGAGGCATATCTAAAAGCTGTGGGCACCGGTCTTGTTCAGCCATTAAAAAATTTTGAAGTCAGTTTGGGACGCAAGGCACAATTGTTGTGGATAAAAAAAGGCAATGTAGGGGATTGGACACTGCGACACCTCGAACCCGCGCAGGGTTATGTCGGATCTGTGGCGATTGCGGGAAAAGATGTTGAGGTGAAGACAATGAAACACTTGTTGCGCGATCTTTGTCTGAATAAGGGTGTGGATTAAAACGCGGGGATGACCGCCCGATGCAGGAGCAAGATGATGGATCGTTTACTGGACAATGAGCAAAACGGCAGTTTGAATTGGTTGAGACACGCTTTGCCCGAAGGCGAAGATGAGCTTATCCGGGTGCAGACCGATCTGGATGAAAAAGGCGACTTCGGGGATCAGTGGGTGGTGGTAACGCGCAATCGCGTGCTGGTGCGGCAAAATGGCTCGATTGCAGATATTCCTATTTCGGAAATAGAACTGGCGCGGACCGAAGCTCTGGTGGGCGGTGCGCGTCTGGAAATTCATCGAAAAAATAAGCCGACCGTTCACGTTCCGTATTCCATGACGCAGGCGCAAAAATTTTCAGAGACCACACGGGGGATTGAGCAACTGCGCAAGGGGCAAGAATTTTTTATCAATGCGAATTTGGATCGCACAATCTGCGAATCGTGCGGTAGGCTATTGCCCGAAAAAAATGGGATATGCCCGGCCTGTCTAAACAAATTTGCAACGTTGGGACGCATTGCATCGTATTTGAAGCCCTACAAAATACGCGCGATTGTGCTGGCCCTGGCATCTATTGTGGGAACGGTTGCCGAATTGATTCCGCCTTATGTGACCAAGCTCATTGTCGATGATGTGCTGGTGCTACCCGAGGGCGTAGAGGCGCTGTACGACGAGCGGCTCAGTTTGCTCGGCTGGCTCGTGCTGGCTCTGGTGGGTATCCGGCTGATAACCTGGGGAGCAGAATGGGCGCACGGCTGGACAGTTACGTGGCTTTCCGCACGGGTGACCGCAGATATCCGCAGCCAGCTTTACAGGCGTTTGGAATTGCTATCCCTGCAATTTTACGACAAGCGGCAAGTTGGCGCAGTGATGTCTCGCGTGACGACGGATAGCAGTCGTTTACAGATGTTTTTGGTCGATGGATTACCCTATCTGGTGATCGAGGCGATGATGTTGCTGGGGATACTCGCCGCGCTGTTTATGATGAGTTGGTCACTGGCTATTCTGGTGCTGATTCCAGTTCCGTTAATCATGATCTGGGGATATGCGTTTTATCGGCGGATGCGGAAATATTTTACCCGCTGGATGCAGTCTTGGTCTGAAACTATGGCGCGGGTCAATGAAGCGCTCACGGGCATTCGCGTGGTGAAGGCATTTGCACAGGAAAAGCAGGAAATTCGGGTTTTCAAAAAGCGCAATGACAAATTGACGCGCATCGGCATTACTACAGAAGTCAACCGGGGCATTTTTTACAAAACGATGACCCTGTTGACCGCGGCTGGCGTGATTATTGTGTGGTATTACGGAGGGCTGGAGGTGATCGATGGGGAGTTGACGCTCGGCACTTTGATGGCTTTTTACAGTTATATGATGTTGCTCTACGGTCCACTGGAATGGTTTGGGATGGTCAATTCGTGGATGACGCGCGCAATGGCCGGTGCAGAGCGCATTTTTGAGATTATCGACACCCCCTCCGAGGCGTATCAAGACCCCAATGCTGTGCCGGTGCCCAATATCGAAGGACGCGTGAAGTTCGATGACGTTACATTTGGATACGACAAGAGCAAGCCCGTGCTGCACGAAATCAATCTCGATGTCAAACCGGGGGAGATGATCGGGCTGGTGGGAAAATCCGGTGTGGGCAAGACGACAACGGTCAATCTGATTTGTCGGTTCTACGATGTTGACCGCGGCAGTATTGAGGTGGATGGGGTGAATTTGCGCGATATTCGGCTGGAGGATTTGCGGTCTCAAATTGGCATTGTGTTGCAAGAGCCATTTCTGTTTTCGGGCAGTATCGCAGAAAATATTGGCTATGGCAAGCCGGGTGCGACATTCGATGAGATTGTGGAAGCGGCCAGGGCTGCCCATGCACACGACTTTATCGTGACAAAGCCCGATGGCTATGATACGCTTATCGGCGAGCGAGGCGCATCTCTTTCGGGGGGTGAGCGACAGCGCGTGTCCATTGCACGGGCCATTTTACACGATCCCAGGATTTTGATCTTAGACGAAGCCACGTCGTCTGTTGATGTGCAAACTGAAAAACGCATTCAAGATGCGGTTGCGCGGTTGGTCAAAGGGCGAACCACTTTTGCGATTGCCCACCGCTTATCCACCCTTCGCAATGCCGACCGGTTGCTGGTGATGGATGCCGGGCGCATTGTGGAAATGGGAACGCACCGCGAGTTGCTCGAAAAGAAAGGCATGTTTTACAAATTGGTGCAGATGCAAGAAGAGATTTCACAGATTATTGCGATTAAGGAATAGCTTCATATGAATTATGTACCTGGAAAACCATTGGTCGAAAGACTTCCGCCATCCGTGGCAAAGAAGCTGAGTGCGGCAACCAATGGCGAGACTGTGCTGATGCAGGTAGCGACGGATCTGGACGAGTCCCTGAATTACAACTCGCAGTGGGTGGTGGTGACCGATCAACAGGTGCTGGTGATTCCCGAATCGGGTGTGGATGGCGCGCAGTCGATGGCGATTGGCGATGTGGAAGATGTGAAAGTGGAAGAGCGCGTGGGGTTGGGCACCCTGGCGTTAACGCACAAATCGGGACCCGGGATTCATGTGCCCTATTCGCCATCTCTTACCGCTGTGTTTGCCGAAGTGGCCGATGGGATTCGGCAGTTGATGGACAGTGAGCCGCTAACGCTGCCCACAGAGTTAGAGCAGACGCAATGCGAGCATTGTGGCAGGCGATTGCCCGAAAAAAATGGGGTATGTGCTGCGTGTTTAAAAAAGTGGCAAACTTTTAGGCGTATCGTGGGTTATATGGCGGCTTATCCCGTGCGCCTGGTGACAACCATAGTGCTCACTTTTGTCAGCGCTTTATTGACGCTGTTACCGCCCAAAATTACGGAATATGTGATTGATGGTGTTTTGACGGCGGGTTGGGATGCAGTTGCAATTCCGTTAATTGAGTCAACGGATCGCCTTAATCGATTGGGACTGTTGATCTTAGGTCTTATTATTATCCGGCTGCTAATCTGGGTTGTCGATGTGGTGATGGCTGTACTGAGTCGGTCACTGGGTTTGCGCGCTATCGGCGATTTGCGGGAAGATCTCTATCGCGCATTTCAGATGGTGCCCATTCGCTTTTACGATCGGCGAAAAGTAGGTGCCCTGACGTCCCGTATGAATAATGATACGGACCGCATGGAAGTGATCATGACGTATGATTTTTATTTTGTGTTTTCAAACAGTTTGTTATTTGTCGGTATTCTGGGCTTTCTGGCGTGGATGAACTGGCAACTCACGCTGTTTGTGATAGCACCTATTCCGCTGATTGTGTTCGCCGGTACGCGGATATGGTACCGCATTATGACATTCTGGACGCAGTGGTCGGGAAAGTGGGGCAGGCTATCGGCGCAGTTAAATGAGTCGATTCACGGTATTCGCGTTGTGAAGGCATTTGCACAGGAGGCGAAGGAGAGCGAGCGTTTTGACCAGTACAATGAAGACCTTCGCGATGTGGATACCCGGGGCGAGCGGGCCTGGTTTGTTTTTTGGACCGTGACAAATCTGTTTATGAACGTGGGAGTATTTTTTGTGTGGTATTTTGGAGGACGACAGATTCTGGGCGGTGAATTGACACTGGGTACGTTAATCGCATTTATGAGTTATCTCTGGATGCTGTACCAGCCGCTGCGCTGGTTTGGCGATTTTTACAGTTATATTTTGCGGGCATTTGCCGGTGCACAGCGCGTGTTCGAGGTGATCGATTCCGAACCCGAACCATACCAGAAACCCGATGCCGTGCGGTTGCCAAAAATCGAGGGCAGTTTGAAGTTCGAGTCCGTGTTTTTTGGTTATGACCCCGGCAAGCCCGTGCTCAAGGGAGTTGATCTGGAAGTAAATGCGGGGGAGATGATTGGACTTGTGGGCAAATCGGGTGCTGGCAAGTCAACGCTGATCAATCTGGTGTGCCGGTTCTACGATCCCGACCGCGGGCGACTGCTGGTGGATGGCGTGCCGATGACCGATGTGAATTTGCGCGATTTGCGGTCCCAAATTGGGATGGTGCATCAGCAGCCCTTTTTGTTTGACGGCACGATAGCCGAAAATATCGCCTATGGCAAACCAGATGCGACTTTTGACGAGGTGATGCGCGCCGCAATCGCAGCCGAAGCGCACGAGTTCATTGTCAAAAAACCCGATGGTTATGACATGCGAGTAGGAGAAAGTGGCGGGCGTCTCTCAGGCGGCGAAAAACAGCGGGTATCTATCGCGCGAGCAATATTGCACAATCCGCGGATTCTCATCCTCGATGAAGCTACGTCTTCGCTGGATACGCCGACCGAGAAGAAGATCCAGGTGGCGATTGCCCGCCTGGTTGAAGGGCGCACGACATTCGCCATTGCACACCGTTTGTCAACCCTTCGCAGCGCGGATCGGCTCGTGGTTATGGATGAGGGCAATATCGCCGAAGTTGGTACGCATCAGGAGTTGATGGATAGAGAAGGCATTTTTTATCGCCTGGTCAAGACGCAGCAAGAGACGACACTGGATATGTTTATGACTGCGGTGGGAATAGAGTTGGAATAGGGTAATTCTGATCGGAGATTTCGATGGCTACGGATATGCTGGAGATGGAAGCGGAAGAGATTGTAGAAAATACAGAGGAATGGAAGCCGGTACCGATTGAGATGGTGCATCCTGAATCGGTTGATCCGCGTAAGATCCGCTTGTTTAAGGAACCGCAGTGGATTTTGCGGATGACGATTGAAGGGGATCGGTCCTATACCCGCGTGAAAGTGGTGCGGGCAGCGCCTTTGACGGAACCAGATCGCTATTTTTGCATTCTGGATATCAAGGACGAAGCGATCTGCATGATCAAGGATCTGGCTGATTTGCCTGAAGAGAGCCGCGCTCTGGTGTATGAAGAACTGGACAATCGGTATTTGACGGCTGAGATACAGAAGATCGTGGCATTGCAAAATGAATACGGGGTGACGTACTGGACTGTTGATACCGATAGGGGCAGGCGCGATTTTGTCGCCAAGTCCGTCGCCGAAGACGCGCAGTGGCTGGGAGATACGCGGCTGATGATTTTTGATGTGGATAACAATCGCTTTGAGGTGCCCGATATACGGGCACTGGACCGCCGCAGCCAGGGGCTGTTGGAATCGGTTGTGTGATGTGAGGGCCTCTATTTGCGTCATTATCCAAAAGGGCATTTGAAAAAATGCCCTTTTTTTCTTGTATGGTCAGTCTTGAATCACTAACTTGTCGAAACACAGTGAGATATTTGCGCGTCTTATTGCAATCGAATATCAACAAGTCATTTTAATCCGGTTAGCAGGAGGATTTTATGCGCAGGAGAATAGGTCGAATTTTGGCGTGGATTGGTGGGATTACAGTGGGACTGGTGGTTCTGGTCATCTTGTCAGTTGTATTGCTATCTGGCGAAGATCCCGTACCCGATCAGGTGATTTTGGAGATCAACCTGGAGCAGGGGGTTGCGGAGTATGTGCCAGAAGATCCGTTTGCAAAGTTGATTACAGATGAGGTGCGTTCGCTGCGCGATGTGGTAGGTGCTTTAGACGCGGCGGCTTCGGATGACCGCGTTGTGGGATTGCTGGCCCGTGGGGGCGGCGCACCGATGGGATTTGCACAGGCACAAGAAATAAGAGATGCGGTTCTGGCGTTTGGAAAAAGCGGAAAATCCACCGCGATTTTTGCCGAGACATTTGGCGAATTTGGGGCGGGTAATGTCGGATATTATCTGGCAACGGCATTTGAGCATATCTATCTCCAGCCCTCGGGCGATGTGGGTTTGATGGGACTGGCAATGGAGCATCCCTTTGTCAAGGGGACACTGGATTCGCTCGGGATTGGCGTCCAGATGGATCATCGGTATGAGTATAAAAATGCGATGAATCTATTTACCGAAACTGAATTTACAGACGCACATCGCGAGGCGAGTGAGGTACTTTTGAAGTCGATGGTC
>JAPPAB010000149.1 GCA_026705765.1 Gemmatimonadota bacterium | reverse complement strand
TTCCCATCCCAGACCATGGCAATATGGCTCCATTCTTCCGCCTTCACCTTGCCATAGAAAAGCCCATGTCACTGACCGGTCCAGAGGCCGAGGAAATGGTGCAGGCTGCCAGAGATAATGGCGTGGTGTTGACGATGCACCACAATCGGCATTACGATCGCGATTATTGTTTGGTGAAGCACGCGGTTTTAGATGGTGCGGTTGGCGAGATTGTTGCGCTTGAGAATCGCACGATGGGGGCGCGTCCCGCTGTGGGTTTTGGCGTGCCCGATTACAATCAGCAATGGCGCGTGACAGCCGCGGCGGGTGGGGGAACGTTGCTGGATTTTGGACCGCATTGGGTCGAGCAAATTATCGATTTGATGTCGGGGCACAAGGTGGTATCGGTATTTGCCGATGTGCGGCATACAAAGTGGGGCGATTCAGACGATTTGTTCGATATTGTGATGGTGTTTGACAATGGGGTGCGCGCGCGTGCTGCCAAGGCGGATATTTCTTTTTATTCCCTGCCATATAAGTGGATTGTTCTGGGCACGGAAGCGACGCTTGTGTGTGAACGTGGAGGCGGTGGCGAGGTGACGGTTTATGGTGAAGATTCTGAGGAAGTGCGTACCGATGCGGTACCGCGCGAAAATCTACACGCGAATATCGCGCGGCATTTGCGCGAGGGCGAGGATCTGATTATTACTGCTGAACACGGTTTGCGGGTGATGCAGGTGTTGCACGCGGCACGCGAGTCGGGAGCTTCTGGCAAGAGTGTGGATGTGGAGATTTAATGGAAATGGGCAAACCCAATATTATTTTTATTTTGCTGGACGATTACGGGTGGGCAGATACGACGTGTTACGGAAGTGAATTTTACGAGACGCCCAATCTGGATCGGTTGTGCGCCGAGGGGATGAAGTTTACGGATGCGTACGCGTCGTGTCCGGTGTGTTCGCCAACGCGCGCGAGTGTGATGAGTGGCAAATATCCCGCGCGGGTTGGGGTGACGAATTTTATCGATTGGAGCGGGAGAAATCATCCCAATCGCGGCAAATTGATCGATGTGCCCTATTTCAGGTATTTGCCCCATGAAGAGCGCTCGGTTGCACAGGCGATGAAGGACGGGGGGTATGCGACCTGGCATGTTGGCAAATGGCATTTGGGGGGACCTGGGTTTTATCCCGATGAACACGGGTTTGAGGTGAATGTGGGCGGATGCGAACATGGGTCTCCCGGGCGAGGGGGTTATTTTAGTCCGTGGACGATTCCGGTTCTGGACGATGTGGATGTGCCGGACGGGACGTATTTGACGGATTATTTGACGGATCGCGTCGTAGATTTGATCGAGAACCGCGATGATCGCCCGTTTTTTCTGAATTTGTGGTATTATACGGTGCATACGCCCATTCAGGCGAAGCGGGAAAAGATCGAGAAGTACGAAGAGAAAGCGAAAAAGATGGGGCTGGATAAAATTGAGCCGTTTGAAGAGGGCGATTTTTTCCCGGGGGAACACAAAAAGGACAGGCGCATTACGCGGCGGACGGTGCAGTCCGACCCGGTGTACGCCGCGATGATCGAGAGCATGGATGAGAGTGTGGGGCGCATTTTGGACGCGCTGGAAGCAGCGGGCATTGCCGATAATACCGCGATTATGTTTACCTCAGATAATGGTGGGTTGGCGACGAGTGAAGGTTCGCCGACGTGCAATGCGCCGCTCGCCGAGGGCAAGGGCTGGATGTATGAAGGCGGAACGCGAGAGCCGCTGATTGTCAAATGGCCCGGTGTGACACCGGCGGGGTCTGTTTGCGATGTTCCTGTGACGAGTACAGATTATTATCCGACGATATTGGAAATGGCGGGTCTGGATTTGATTCCCGATCAGCATTGCGATGGCGTGAGTATTGCGCCTTTGTTGAGGGGGGACGATCTGGCGCGCGATGCGATTTTCTGGCATTTTCCGCATTATGGCAATCAGGGAGGGACACCTGGATCTTCGGTTCGAGCGGGGGATTATAAGCTGATCGAGTTTTTTGAATCCGGGCATGTCGAGTTGTACAATTTGCGAGAGGATATTGGCGAGGAGAATGATCTGGCAGATGAATTGCCCGGTGTGCGAGATCGATTGCACGCGCTTCTGAAAGCGTGGCAGGAGGAAATCGAAGCCAAAATTCCCGAGGAGAATCCAGATTTTGAGCCGTGGCAGGAAAGGCCGGTTTGGGAGACAAATCGAGGGAGATAGGTTATATTTTAAGGGAGGTACATTTATGGACGATTCTATTAAGGTTGCGGTGGTGACCGGCGGCCACCGTTTTGATGTGCCGAATTTCCACGGGTTGTTCCGCAATATAGAAGGCGTGGATGCTTATATTCAGTCTCTGGAGGATTTTGCATCGCCACGAGCAGAGGAGCGCGATTTCTACGATGCGGTTGTGTTTTACAATATGCACAAGGAAGGTCCGACAGATGAGAACCGTTCCGGGTGGATGGGGCGACCTCTAAGCGCGCTGGAGTCCTGGCTGGAGACGGGCAAGGGGATTGTGTTGTTGCACCACGCGATTTTGGCATTTCCGAATTGGGATCCCTGGGTGCAGATGGCCGGTGTTGTCGCGGGGTCGTTTGAATCGTTCAGCCACGATGAGGTGATGCGGATTGCGGTAGAGGATGGGGATCATCCGATTACGCGGGAGATATCCGATTGGGAGATGATTGATGAGACTTATGTGATGGATGAGCCGGATTCGGATAGCCATTTGCTGTTGACGACAGATCATCCGGTGTGTATGAAGTCGATCGGCTGGACGCGGCAATACAATGGTACGCGGGTGTTTTGCCTTCAGAGTGGGCACGACAATCAGACGTGGAAGGATGGAAATTTTCAGTCGGTGTTAGTGCGGGGTATTCAGTGGGTCAGCGGGAGGATTTAGATAGGAAGTGTGAAGTGTGAAACAGGAAGTGTGAAGGAGGAAGTAAAGAGGGGCTGGAGTGCGCGGGCTGACTACTGACCGCTAACGCAACACAAGGAGGATCAAGATGGCTGATACCAGAGTGGAGAAGGAAGTTGTAGATGGCGTTGCCCGGGATGAAAGTGGCGAATGGCAGCCCGCAAAACGCCCGGCGCCTGCGCCGATTTTTGCATGGCCTCCGCGCCCTGTTGAGGCGCTGAAGTGGATGTTTGGTTTTCCGGGCTATTTGTGGCCCTGGAATGCGATTTATATGCTTATTGCCATTGGCACATGGCTTTATTTGCAGCCCGCGCTCGAGCGCTGTGTGGAATTTCGCGTGGATTGGATTGCCGAGATGTTCGTGCGCAATATTGCGATGCTAATTGTTATCGCGGGCGCGTGGCATGTGTATTTCTACAGGTTCAAGGCGCAGGGCACGCGGTATAAATACACGTCGAAATGGCTCGCGACATCAAATCGCAAGTTTTTGTGGGGGAATCAATTGCGCGATAATATTTTTTGGAGTTGTGTGAGTGGGGGGACGATCTGGACGGCTTATGAAGTGGTTTCTATGTGGGCATTTGCGAATGAGATAATTCCCTATGTCGATTGGCGCACAGAACCGGTTTATTTTGTTGCGTTGTTGTGCGGTATTCAGTTCTGGCGGCTTTTCCATTTTTATTGGGTTCACCGCCTGACGCATTGGAAGCCCCTGTACAAGTCCGCGCACTATTTGCATCACAAGAATATCAATATTGGGCCGTGGTCCGGGCTGGCTATGCACCCGATTGAGCATTTGTTGTATTTTAGCTGTATTTTGATTCACTGGGTGGTGCCGTCCCATCCGATTCACATGTTGATGAATGCACAACATGCGGCGTTTACACCGGCACAGGGTCATGTGGGGTTTGATAAAATTGAGGTGGGAGGGAGTGATAGAATGCCCGCGGCGTCGTTTTTTCACCAGTTGCATCACCGCTATTTTGAGTGTAATTACGGGGAGAATGATTTCCCGTTCGATTACTGGTTCGGCACGTTTCACGATGGGTCGCCAGAATCGCACGCCAGTATGCGCGCGAAGCGCAAGGCGGTGCATCAGATTTAATATTTGGGGGAAATACAGGGTGTTTACAACCGGGGCTTACGGCTGTGCTGCAGGTCCCGGTTTTGCGTTTTTGGAGCTTCAAAACTTTTTGATTGGATTGAGTAAAAAGTTTATAATGCAGAGACAAACCCCAATTTTCCAACAGGAGGTCAGAGATGGACCGGGAAGAGATGAGCAATGAAGAGAATTATGCGTTTGATGTCGCCGGATATTTGCACGTTCCAGGGGTGTTGAGTCGCGGGGAAGTTGAGACTTTGAACAGGGCGCTGGACGAAGTGGGTGGATCCGAAGGCATGCTGGGTTGGGAGGCACCCCAGCGGGATCTGTTTCGAAATTTGCTGGTGCATCCGCAACTGGTGTGGTATTTGAACCAGATTATTGGGCATGGGTTCCGACTGGATCAGGCACCCCGGTTGCTGGGGAGCCGGGAGGGGGAGATCGGGCAGGGCCTGTTTGGCGGAGATGAACCTCGGAATCCGTCCCGGGCGTATTTTATTCAAAATGGCCGCCGGTCGTGCCAGGGGGTGAAGGCGATCTGGATTCTGGAGGATGTGGAGGATGGGGATGGCGGGCTGGTGGTGGTTCAGGCGAGCCACAAGAGCAATGTGGAAACACCCGGGGATTTGGCGACGGGGCAGGACGATATGGGTCTGGTGAAACAGCCGGTTCTGAAGGCGGGTGATTTATTTTTGCTGGCTGATACTACGTTGCAGGGGATGCGTCCGTGGACGGGTTCGCCGAAACGGCTGTTGACGTACTGGTATGCGGGGCGAGCGGTCATCCAGTCTAATGGACCGGGACCAGGTGCTGAGATCGAAACGCGACCCGAGTGGTCGGAGAGTGCGCCTCCCGAACAGAAGGCGGTGATGTACAGGCCGGGGGCTAAGGGATCTAATCCACCGCCAGTGCTGAATACCGATGGTGAAAAGACGTGGTTGGAAGAGAGTTCTGAGGTGATTCATCCTTCGATTTATATTCGGGATCCAAATTCAAAAATTGATGAGAAGGAATTTTATTTTTGGGATTTGAATGGGTATCTGGTGGTGCGCGGGGTGATGGATGAGGAATGGCTGGAAAAAGCGAATGAGGCGGTGGATAAATTTCAGGACCGGATTGAGGTTGGTGCAGAACTGGCGCGAGGTTCAAAGAGCCAGGCCGGGACTGGGCGACCGTTGTTGCCGGGGCTGGTGGATTTGCCCGCGCCTTATTGCGAGCCTTTCCGGCGCATGATTGCCCATCCCGCTGTGGTGCATCGGCTGAACTGGATGGGAGCCAGCGGGTATCGCACGGGTGGCGGTACCGTGTTTTGCGCTGTGCAAGGGACGTCGGGCCACGCGTTGCACGATGGGAATGAGCCGATGAGTCCGTCGCGGGGCTACCAGTTTAAGAATGGGCGGAGTTATTGCGAGACGGTGACGGTTACGTGGCAGTTGCGGGATGTGGAGCCGGAACTGGGTGGGTTTGCCTGTGTGCCGGGTTCTCATAAGACGCAGTATTCGATGCCTCCGGGAATCCGCACGTGCGACGAGACGATGGGGCTGGTGGTGCAGCCGGCGATGAAAGCGGGAGATGTGTTATTTTTTATGGATGGCGGGTGTACACACGGCGCGCTGGCGTGGAAGAATCCGATTCCCAGACGGGGCGTGCTGGTTAAATATCAGTCTAAAAATTCCAACTGGGGCGGTGGCGTGATCGATCCCCAGGAGCGCTGGGGCGATATGGTCGAAGATATGACGGAGGAACAGTTTGCGGTTATGCGCGGTCCCGAACGCGATGGAGGGGATCGCACAGTGCCCAGGTTGGTCGTGCGGGATGGACAGGTGCACGTATCGTACGATCCAGAGGGCGACCGGTACGCGTCGTCTTATCGCAAGCCGGGGGAAAAGTAGGGAATTGAGTTGCAGGGGTTATAGAACCGGGGCTTATCGCAAGCCCCGGTTTTGTGCAGGAGGTGGTAATGGCAACGGTATCGTGTATGTTTGAGATCGCATTTGAGGAGTACGGCGGGGCAGAGTGTTTTCCGGCGGATATCGACGGAGATGGGATCCCGGAGATTATCACCTATCAGGGGCCGGGCATTTTTGGTCCAGAGCCGTTCAGGAGTTGGGATTTTGTAAGTGCGCTGTTTCCCGAGTCCGTATCTGTCTCGGCATTTCGCGCAGATGGCCGACGCATGTGGACGTGGGGGACGCCAAATCCGCCGCATATCCCTTATATTTCCCACTCCTATGAGGCCTGTATCGCCACGGGGGATATTGATGGAGACGGGCGCATTGAGGTGGTCTTAGCAGATGGCGATAGGGTTGTGGTCCTGGACGGTGAGACTGGGGAGGAGGTAAAGAGTGCCCGTCTTCCCGATGAGAATTATTATATCCTCCAGACCGCTGTACGGCCCACCGATGAACACGAGGCCGCTATTGCGATCAAAAATGGAGAGATGGGAAATGGTTCGTGGCGATATGGCGAGCCGGTGCTGGGTCTGAATGCAGATCTGGAGCCGGTGTGGGGACCCAAAGCGATTCCGGGAGGTGGACACCACATTTTGTCTCTGGATGTGGATGGCGAGCAGGTGTATTTGATCGGATACTGTGCCGTGGGCATGGACGGGCAGATTTTGTGGACGATGGATGCTGTTGATCCGGAAACGCTGAATGCAGATCAACAGCATGTGGATTACACGGATGTGTTTCACACTGACGGCGGTCCGGTTTTTTCTATTGCCGCGTCCGACAAGCTGCACCTGTTTGGGGCGGGAGGCGGGACTTATTTTTCGAGAGAACACATTCATTGCCAGGGTACGGCGCTGGGATGTTTTCGTTCGGATTCTGAATTTCAGGTCGCGCTCTACAATTCGCCAGACGGCCCTATGGTGCTCTATGATCCATCCGGTGTGGAATTGTGGAGCAGGCCCACTGAGCGGATCTGGCCAATGGGTTTTCCCAAAGGTGGGGAAAAGCTCCGCATGCACAGAAACCGGCCGATTATTGCGCTTCGGGGGAGCCAGACCTGGATCGGATATGCCGATGGCGGATGGCCCTGGGGGATGGATGGAGACGGCGAGATATCGCTGGCGTTTTCACCGCCTGTAAATGCAAAACATCCCGATTGCCCGGCGGGTATTTTGGAGCGCACACGGCTCGATGACATCGGTTATAGCTATGCGATGCAGGTGTGTGATATGAACAGTGACGGTAGAGATGAGGCTCTGATTTACGACCGAAGATTTATGTGGGTGTATGCGTTGCCTTAATGTTATTCCGGAAGCAGGCCGATCTGATCCAGAGACGCACGGAGAGATTCCATGTCTTTTTCCGTGGCAGAGAGTTGGGGGGATCTGAGATATCGGGCGGAGACGCCGTAGAGTTCAAGGATGGCGCGCCACATGGTTTGCCATCCGCCCCGGAAATTGGGTTGTAGATCCCAGAGCGGGCGTTCGATTTCGACGGTGATTCGCCGCGCTTCGGCTATGTCGTTGCGGCAGAGAGCCTGGTGGAATTCCGAGCCGATGTGTGGGGAGAATGAGGTGGACCAGTCCATGAAGGTGGTGCAGCCAAAGGGCCATTCGAGGAGGTGACGCCACAGGGTGCCTCCGGTCATGATTTTCCAGTGGTGGCCGTATTTTTGCAGGGTTTCTACGGCATAGGCCGTGTCGCCATCTTCTTTGAAGCAGCAGATGCCGGGTTCGTCTATGAGCATATCCAGTGCGCGGTGCGAGGGATAGCCGACGAGCATCACCGGGATGATTTTGCCGATTGCGGCATTGTGGGTGGCCACGCCTTCTGGGTCTGAGCCGTGGAATGTGGTGACGGACATGAGCGCATCTGCGCCCCATTCGACGCATCTGTGGGCGAACGCTTCTGCTTGCCGGGTGGGCCATGCCCCGGTCGCGGCGATGGTGAGGGCGCGGCCAGCGGTACGTTCGATGGTAAATTGTGTGAGTTGAGCGATTTCGTCTTCGCTCAGGCAGAAGTACTGGCTGTCGCCCGCTGTCAGCAAGATGACGCCGCTGCCGCCTCCAATGCCGATTTCGATGATATTGCCCACGCCGTCCCAGTCGATGTCTCCATTTGATAGAAAAGGTGTCGGTATCGATGTGACAGGGCCTTCCAGGAGGTTTTTGATTTCATCGGGAGATTTTCGCGATTTTGTGGTCATATTTTGTCACTCCTTTTCTGTTAATTGCTACCTTTGTAACAGTATAATCATTTTTATTTTGAATTGATCCAAAAAATGCTGTACTATGTATTAAATGCACTAATAAACCCCAATCTTCTTACAGGAGGTCACCGATGGACCGGGAAGCGATGAGCAACGAGGAGAATTACAGCTTTGATGTGGCAGGCTATTTGCACATCCCGGGCGTGTTGAACCGAGGTGAGGTGAAGGCGCTGAATGGGGCGCTGGACAAAGGGGGGCAGAGTGAAGGGATGCTGAGATGGGATTCCCCACTTCGAGATCTGTTTCGGGATTTGATGATTCATCCACAATTGGTGTGGTATTTGAATCAGATCGTGGGCTATGGGTTCCGGCTGGACCGGGAGCCAGAGTTGTTGTGCGATGAGACCTATGATGTAGAGGCACCTCTGGTGGGGGGTAATGAGCCGAGAAATCCTGCCAGGGCGTACTATTTTCAGAATGGTCGCCGGTATTGCCAGGCGGTGCGGGCGATCTGGGCGCTTGAGGATGTGGAAGAGGGCGATGGTGGTTTTGTGATGGTGCCGTGTACCCACAAGGTGAATGTGGAGACGCCAGAGGACGTGGCTACGGGTGTGGACGATATGGGTCTGACATTCCAGCCGAAGTTGAAGGCCGGGGATCTGTTTCTGGTGGCGGGGACGGTGTTGCAGGGGGTGCGCCCGAGCAAAGGGTCTCGGAGATTGTTGAGCTACGAGTATGTGGGGCGGGCGGCGATTCAGTCTGCCGGGACGGGTCCAATGGTTGCGGAGGATCCCTCTCCTGAATGGCAGGCAGAGATCAGCCCCGAACAGCGCGCGTCGCTTTACAAACCGGATTATGCGTATTCGACGCCTCCGCCGGTGATTGTGACGGATGGCGAGACAGTAAAAATAGATGAATCGCGAGAGGTGTTTCACCCTTCAATTTACAGTCGGGATCCCAATTCCAATATCGATGAAAAAGAGTTCTATTTTTGGGAGTTGAACGGGTATTTGATTCTCAAAGGGGTGATGGACGAGGAATGGTTGGAGAAGGCAAACGAGGCGGTTGACAAGTTTGAGGATCAGATTGTGGTGCAGGAAGAATTGTCGCGGGGATCGAAGAGTCTGGCGGGCACGGGGCGTCCGGTGCTGGGTGGTTTGCTGGATCTTCCCGAGCCGTATTGCGAGCCGTTTCGGAAGATGGTGGCGCACCCGCCCGTGCAACACAGATTGACGTGGATGGGCGGAAGTGGTGCGCGAATGAGTGGGCCGTCGGCGTTTTGTTCGGTTCAGGGGACGTCTGGCCATGCGCTGCACGATGCCGGGGAGCCGATGTATCCGCCGATGGGCTATCAGTTTCAGAACGGGCGGAGCTATTCGGAGGCGGTGACGATTACATGGCAGTTGCGGGATGTTCCGCCCGGTCTTGGCGGGTTTGCCTGTGTTCCGGGTTCTCACAAGGGGAAATACCCGACGCCGCCGGGCGTGCGGTCCTGCGACGATGACATGGGGCTGGTGAAGCAGTTGGTGATGGAGGCGGGAGATGTGCTGTTTTTTGCCGATGGCTCGACGACGCATGGCACCACGGCGTGGAAGAATCCCATCCCGCGGCGAGGGATTTTAATCAAATACTCGTCGCGGAGTTTTCACCGCAGCGGCGGGGAGATCGTGCATCCGTGGAACCGCTGGGGCGACGATATGGTGGAGGGCATGACGGACGCACATTTGACCGTGATGCGCGGCACGGATAGGGATGCGCGCGAGCACAACGTGCCCCGGCTTGAAGTGAAGGACGGCGAGGTGGAGGTGTCCTACGAGCGGGGGCAGGCACTTTATAGCGGCGAAGCGCCAGTGACGCCAGTGGTTGAACAGATGCGAAATAGAGCAGGCCGTTAGACGGTTCTGTTATCCAGCGAGTACTCGCGGTTTCCATTTGGCCCACCGCCAATTGCCCAGGTGCCGCGGAAGAGGGTCCGCCGCTTGGGGGGCATGGCTTCGATTGTTTCGTGGTCGAGGTTGAGGCGGTGCCACTGTGCCCAGATGGAGTTGTAGCAGTTGAAGACAGCACATCTCGGGTTATTCGGGTTGATCCAGTCGTTGGCCGCGTGGATCAGGCTTTCCGTGAATATGACTACCGAGCCTGCGGGGCAGCTATAATCTTCCATTGTGTCTCTCATACTGGATTCATAGGGAGAGCCGCCGATATTTGGTCGAAACGGATCCGGACCGCCGTAACTGAAGTGCGCTTTGTGTGATCCGCTGAGAAAAGAGGTGCCGCCCTGTCCTGCCACCACTTCCTCGAGTTCCCACACGACCCGGGTCAGCCCGGCAAAAATTTTATTTCCCGCGACCTGATAGCGCATGGCGTTGGCCCGCTGGGGGGGACGCACGACGTGGGGCATGCCGTTGTCTCTCCGTTCCGATTTGTCCCATCCAGGAGGTCGCACGGTGGTGAAGGAGCCTTCGCAGCGGAAACCGTAGCAGTCATCTTTCACAAAGGGGTCTTCGGATAGGATTTCGTTTAGAATGCCGACGATTGCCGGGTGATCCAGCAGGTTCTGAAGCGCGCCCTCATAACTCCGCCTGGCACCGGCATATACTTCGGCTTTCATCTCTTCTATTTCGGCTGCGGATAATATAGATGGTAGCAGGATCCAGCCGCGAAGGTCGAAGAAGAATTTTTGCTCTTCGGTCATGAGTATAGGTGTCATATTTCCTCCTTTATATTGGTCCGTTGGTGAGGCGAACAGTTTCGCCGCCCTGGTCGATGGATTGCATTGCGGATAAGATCATTCGCGTGGCTTCCATGCCGTATTGTCCATCTACAGTGGATGGGCCGCCGCGGGCAAATTTGGCAATTTCCTGAACCAGCTTACGGTCTGCACCGAAGTGAGAAGTTTCAAAGGCTTCGGCTTTGCATTGTATGATTTCTTCTCTGCGTTCCCCGTAGTCCGTTACGAGGTCGATTTCGCCTTTCAGACGCGTCAGGATCATTCGGCCTTTTGTGCCAACGAGTTCAAAGGTTTCCTCATCTTCGGCTTGGGGACCGTAAATGGCGTAGAAGATGGAGGCGACGATTCCGTTGTCGTACTGGAAGTGGATGGATGCGTGGTCGAAGATGTCTGCGCCGGGTTTATATACGCAGTTGTCTTTTCGGCGCATGGGATCGGTTTCCTGGGCGAAGGTCTGGTCAATTGCGCCCCGGGCCTGATCCTGTGTTCCCGTTTCGACCAACTCCGCTCGATAAGGACAGGTCCAGTCGTCGCAGACAGCACAAAATTCGGGTGCGTCTTCGCGCACTTCAAAGAGGTTGCGCCCCCCAAAGGCGTTGACCTGGAGACAGTGGCCGTCCGCAAACCAGTTGAATACGTCTGTGTAGTGCGATGCCTTGTCGTTGAGCGCACCACCGCTCAAGGCCCTCGTGCGGTGCCAGGTCATAAAATAATGCGTGTAGGGGATTACAGAGCGAATGAGCATCATTTTGAGGTCGCCGATGACGCCGCTTTTCAGCAGGTTGTAGAGTTCGATCCAGGGCTGTTCATAGCGCCTGGTAAAGCCCATGATCATCGGATTATTTGTTTTGTGTTCTTCTTTTTGAATGGCTATGGCATCTTCAAGCGTATGTGCGATGGGCTTGTCCAGATAGACCTTTTTGCCCGAGCGCAGTGCGGGTATTGCCGCTTCGCGATGGGCTGCCGTGGGCGTGGTGATGACAACCAGATCTACGTTGTCGTCGGCAATCAGGGCTGTTGGATCGCTGTAGAATGTGGGTGAAAAAGTTCTGTTGCCCGCTACCGCCGCGATCCTGTTCACATCTTCAAGGGCGATGTGCATCCGGCTTTCTGTGCGGTTGCAAAAGGCAGTGATTGTGATGTCCAGGTCGCTGGCTTGTTCGGCAATTTGATGGCCAATACAGTTGATGCCGCGGCTACCGGTTCCGATGATGCCCACGCGAATGGTGTTTGTTGTCACTGTTGGTTTCTCCGGGGAGAGGTACTGGTTGTATCAGGGTTCTTGTGAGCAATATACAAATTATTCCCGAAAATAAAAGTCATCTTGTGACGCTCAGGATGATTCTGAGGAGATCGGAGTATGGAGCGTTTGCAAATTCGATTGTCAGAGCATCGCCGCGGGCATGTGGATAAAGACCCGGCGCTGACTGTAGATGGATCTGGTCGGTTCTGGGTTGCTTGGCACGCTTATAGGCTCAAGGAAGATCGGATTCTGGTGCGGTCTTTTAAGGGTCAGCGGCGAGGTCCCGTGCTATCGGTGAGCGAAGAGGCGGGGATCAATTTTCAGCCGCGGATTGCGTGCGGGGGCGATGCAGTGTGGGTGGTGTGGTGCGCTGTGCGGGAGGGGCGGTGGTGCGTGCTGGCCCGATCGGCAGATGAAATGGGCGAGGTGGTGAGATTGGCTGAGGCGGATGCGAGTCTGGCTTTTCCAAATGTGACTTCAGATGGTGAGGGCAGGATATGGGTGGTCTGGACAGCGCTGGTGGGTAAAAGGCGTCGGATATTTGGGAGGTGTCTGGATGGGGATCGCTGGGCTGAGGTCGTGGATCTGTCGCAGGGTGGGGAAGATCACCATCGGCCCGTGCTGTGTGGTCATGCCGGGGGTGTCTGGGTGGCTTACCAGACGCTCCGTAATGGAGCCTGTGATCTGTTTTTGAGAAACTGGACGCCGGATGGGGTGGGGCGACCGGAGAAGTTCTCGCTTACAGATGACTGGGAGTTATTTCCGAGGTTGTGTCCCGATGGTTCGGGCGGGGTCTGGGCGACGTGGGCGGTCACGCGCGATGTGATCCATCCCAAAGGATTTGTGGATCACAAAGTGGAGGCGATGGCTTCGCATTTTGACGGTCGGTCCTGGACGCCTTACAGGGGACCGGATCGCACTATGCCCGAAGGGTATGTGGCGCATCTCTACGATGGATTGCTGGGGCGCGAGCATTATATGGGGTTTGTGGGATGGCGGCGACGGCCGCAGATTGTGCGGGAAACAGATGGGGATGTTTGGGTTCTTTATGAGCGCAAAGAGGACGAGTTGGTCAACCGGCACGGTCCGGATGCGCTGTTTTACGCTCGGCCCCTGACCGGGAGAAATCAGGGGCAATCCTGCGAGGTAGATGGTGAGGTACATGCCTATACGGTGAATGGAGATTTACCTGTGGTGGATGGGAGATTGCCATTTGCCGCTCAGATTTCCGAGGGGCGATATTATGCAGATATCTGTGCCGGAAGTTTGCCGCTGGATCAGGCGCAGCCGGTGCAAGAACGCCCTGCCTCAGACTGGCAATCATGGCGACCGATCCGACTGCCTGAACCGCCTGTGTTTGACCAGCGGCCCGAAATAGAGGTGGAGGGAAAGACCTATAAGCTTTACTGGGGGGACCTCCACTGTCACGGCAATCTGTCGGGTGATGCGGAGGGTGAGATCGACGAAAATTACGCGTATGGGCGCTACAGGGCACGGCTGGATTTTATGGCGGTGACGGATAATGATGTGCTTTACGATAATATTCTCACGCCATCTGAGCTTGAACTGATTTTGGCGGAGGCCGACCACTTTAACGATCCCGGACGATTTGTGGCTGTCCCCGCCTATGAGCGCACCTATCGCAAAGAATCGGAGAGCGGACCGAACCATCGGATTATGCTTTTTCCGGGCGGAGAAGTGCCGCTGTATCATTTTACTGAGTCCGATGTGGATACACTGGAGAAGTGGGTGGCAGCGATGGAGAGGACACGGGCTTTTACATTTCCGCACCATCCCACCTGGTGGGTGATTCCGAGCAGTCGGCTCGGGGGGGTGGAACTGTGTTCGTGTTGGGATATTTACATTCAGATGCGAGATACGATTCCAGAGGCACTGCGGCAGGGCTATCGCCTGGCGTTTATGGGGAATAGCGATTCCCATCGGATTGTGCCCGGGATGGGGGGTGCTCTGACGGGGGTGTGGGCAGAGGCGTTGACCCGAGAGGCGCTATTTGAAGCTCTGTGGGCACGGCGGTGTTTTGCCACCAACGGTGCTCGTGTTATGCTGGATGTGCGGGTGAACGGAATGCCCATGGGATCGGAGGTGGAGGTCGCAGGGCAGGTGCACTTAATCTGTAGCGTGCAGGCTTCCCGAATGGTGCAGGAGGTCGCGCTGTTCAGGGATGGAGAGCAGGTGCTGGCGCAATGGGTCGGAAAGAAACAAGCTGTTTTGAGGTTTGAGGACGAGCCAGACTCTGGAGAACACTTTTATTATGTAGAGGTTCGACTAAAGCCACTTCGCAGGGTGCCGATGGGCGGCCGCTGTGGAAATTTGCAGGTGGCACAGGGCGATTTCGCATGGTCGAGTCCAATCTGGGTTAAAAGGTAGGTTTTTATGACTCTCACATCCGACCAAATTCGGGATTACCACGCAGACGGTTTTACCATCGTTAAGGGGCTTATTCCGCCGGGACTTCTCAAAAATATCGCCGAACACCTGGATCGCGCTGCGCTCGGGCAACTCGATTCCGGGATTGCTGTGCAGGTCGAACCCGAGGTCCAGCGCCTGGATATTCGCCCCGATAATCCCTTGAACCGCATTCGCAAAGTCAGTCGCGTTGTCCGGCACGATTCTTTCTTTCGGTCTGTGGCTACCTGTGAACCCATTCTGTCGTGTATGCGGGATATTCTGGGTGATAACCTGCGCTTTTTTGGCGATGAAGCCCAGCTCAAACCCGCTTTCTACGGGTCTGCCCATGCCTGGCATCAGGACGCGCCCTATTTTTATTCAATACCTCTCCCAGTTGCCACTGTCTGGATCGCTGTAGATGAGGCGACTCCGGAAAACGGCTGTCTTCAAGTTGTGCCGGGCTTGCACCGACAGGGTATCCTGAAACGCCCCAATTCGGACCAGCCCTGGTTTGACGAAGGAGAATTTGATACCACCGATGCCGTGCCCGTTGTTCTGAATGCCGGCGATGCCCTCTTTTTTCATCTGTGTCTGCCCCACGGCTCTGATTCCAATACGTCTTCTAAAAGGCGCCGTTCCCTGATCTATCGCTATATTAACGTGGATCGCATTACTACGGATATGGTCCCGCTTGTGAAGCGCCACGGGTGTCTTTCAAACTCGCCCGATAGTCATCCCATTTTCAGGATGGCGATTCCGTAAACGGCGATCACTGCTATACATCACAGACCAAACCCTAAGTACGAAAACAGGAGAGAATATATGGAGAGGAAAGTCAGACTCGGAATTACCAGAGATTTCTTTGATCCGGACGGAAATCTGGCCATTCCCGGCCCGGGGCTGGAACTGTTCAATGAGATGCCCGAAGTCGAGTACCGGATATTCGATCGGTTTCTGCCGGAAGTCGGCGCCGAACAGATACGTGGATGCGATATGGTCATCTCCTGGACCGCTCACTGGACAGAGCGATCACTTGCGGAAAACGACCAACTGATCGCAGTCCTCTACACCGGCGTGGGATACGACCACCTCGATGTTCGGGCTCTCACCCAGGCGGGTGTCATGCTCTGCTTTGCTCCCGACGCGGTTCGCCGACCAATGGCCTGTACTATCATCACCTTCATTCTGGCGCTCGCGATGCGACTCATTAACAAAGACAGAATGACCCGCCAGGGACGCTGGTCGGAACGGGATGCGTATCACGGTGAAGGTCTGACCGGCAAGACCCTCGGTTCCATCGGCGTCGGCAACATTGGCCATGAGATGTTTTTACTGGCCAGGCCGTTCGGGATGAGACACCTGGCCTGTGATCCCTACGTAGAACAGGACGCCGTGTCCGATATCGGCGCAGATCTGGTAGATATGGATACGATTCTGGCCGAGTCCGACTTCCTGAGCATCAGCGTGCCATTTAGCGAAGAGACACACCATCTGATTGGGAAAGAAGAATTGCGCAAAATGAAATCCACGGCCTACCTGATCAACACCTCGCGCGGATCCGTAGTTGACGAAGCCGCGCTTATTCAGGCGCTACAGCAGGGATGGATTCGAGGGGCCGGATTAGATGTGTTCGAACAGGAGCCTGTCGATCCCGACAATCCGATCCTCAAAATGGACAATGTCGTTGTATCTCCGCACTCCCTGGGGCATACCGATGAATACTTTGAAGGCGCCTGGCGCGATAAATTCCGCCAGGCCGCGCAGATTCTTCGGGGTGAGATTCCCGAGGCTGTGGTGAACCGTGATGTGCTTGAAACACCGAGGTTTCAGACAAAGTTCCGCAAATTTCAAACACCGTAGTGTTTTTGGAAGGGGACGTTTCACGAGAGGATTGCGGAGTATGGAGCGTTTGCAAATTCGATTGTCAGAACATCGCCGCGGGCATGTACGCTTAATCTGCAGGGTGCAGTAAAAGGAGAGGGTTATGATATCAGAAATGCGTCAGCATTTTGAAGAACACGGTTGGGTGCGGCTGGAGGGTGTATTGGACCGAAAAAAAATAAATGCTTATAAGTCCACGTTAGATCGCATCGCGTCTGGTATTTGGTCGCTGACGGGCAATGACCTGACGACCACTCGAATAGATACCCTCATTCTTCGGGACGACTCTTTTATCGAGTTCATCAAAATTCCCTGCATCCTGGAAGCGTACACTGAGATCGGCGGTATTGCAGCCACACTCAAGAATTCCTGGGCTTTTATCAGGCGACCTGCTGATTTTCGTCATAACGCTGAAGAGGTTCACAGATACAAGCAAGACATGAGCTATAAGAAAGGCTGGCATCGCGGCAGTGCGCCAAAGTGGGGGATGTACGAAGACGAGTGTCATCAGGGAATGCACCATTTCCCTTATCTGAATTTCTTTGTGTTCCTGACGGATGTGGGATCTGGTGATGGTGGGACCTTGGCTATGGATAAGTCGCACAAGGTTCACGGTGACTACGCGGAAGTGAGTAAGTTCTGTGAGCCTATTGAGGCCACTTGTAGAGCGGGAGACGCCTTCTTGTTTACGGAATCGCTGATGCATTCGGCACCCCATATCCTGACCGAGAATACGCGGTATTCGATGACTTATACATTTATTCCGCCCTTCTACTGCAATATGCGGCATTACGAGGTTCCCGAATGGTTTCTCCAGAATATACGGAATGCTGATCTGCGGGGCGTTTTAGGCGAGTGGCGCGGTAAGCTCGACCAATGCTATCGGGGGCCGTACACGTACAATTTCGAGTAAAGGAGTGTCCTATGATCACCGCAGGAGCTGCATGTCTGGATATTACACCACCGCTGGGTACGATGATTCCGGGATCGTTTGAGGATCGGTTCGCAGAAAAGGTGCGCGATCCATTGCATGTGCGCAGTTTTGTGGTGGAACGAGAAGGGGAAGGTGTGGCAATTGTGGTGTGCGATTTGATTGGGGTGAAGCGGGATTATCTGGACCGCGCTAAGGAGCGAATTGCGAAGGAGACGGAACTGAGTGCAGAACGGGTTTTGATTTCTTGCACGCATACGCACACGGGGGCTGTCACGGGCGATGATGCTTATACGGCGTTTTTGATCGATCGGATTGCCGATGCGGTGAGGCTGGCCTGGCAGGACCGAAAGCCAGCGCTGGTGGGGTTTGGGCAAGCTCTTGAGGACCGCGTGGTTTTTAACCGCCGCTATCGCATGAGCGATGGATCGGTGCGTACGAATCCCGGGGTGGGCAATCCCGATGTGGTGGCGCCAATGGGTCCGATTGATCCGGAGATTGGCGTGCTGTGTTTGCAGGGGGTTGACGGGGAGGCGATTGGTTTGCTGGCCAATTACGCGCTGCATTATATCGGTATGCCCGAATCCGCGTATTCGATTTCTGCGGATTATTTTGGGATTTTTTCAACGCTGATTCAGCGGATGCGGAATGCCTCTTTTGTTGCGGCGCTTTCAAATGGCGCGTGTGGGGATATCAATAATATAGATGTGCTGGGGGATAAGCGTCCTGTGAAAGACCGTTCTCTGCATGCGGAACGGGTGGCGGGTTTGATTGCAGCGGGTGCTCTGTGGGTGTGGAATGAGATGGATTTTGCGTCCGATGTACCCATTGGGGCGGCTATGCAAGAGGTGGTGCTGGCGCGGAAGTCAGCACCTTCGGAGGCCGATATGGCGCGGGTGAGGGAGATTGAGGCCATGGAGCGGCCCACGATGGCCGAGCGCGCTTTTGTGCGGCGAATAACCAGGCGCATGGTCGATGTGCCGGATCGGGTGCGGACATGGGTGCAGGCACTTCGCATTGGGGACCTGGGGATTGCGGCTGTGCCGGGGGAGTTGCTGGTGGAATTGGGGTTGGATTTGAAAGCTCGGTCTCCGTTTTCGCAGACGATAGTGATCGAGTTAGCCAATGATTCGGTGGGATATTTGCCGACGAGGCAGTCTTATGAAGAAGGAGGATATGAGCCGGAGGCGAGCGTCTTTGCGCCGGGGTGTAGCGAGCAAATTGTCGATGTGGCTTTGGGATTGTTGAAGCAATTGCGATGACCAAAAAGGTTGGGAGATGGCTATCGATGAAAAGCAGGTGGTGGAAGAACGAGCCGGGGTTCTCCGAGAACGGGTGACGGGGCGCGCGCTGGTGATCGGTGTGCTCACGATTGTGGGAATGGCGCTTTTCATGTCCTATTTCGGGCGGAATCTGGTGAAGAATTACATGCCCGTAGCGGTGGCTCTGCCGTTTGTGGTGTGGCTGGGAATCAATACGGTGTTGAAGCTGTTTGCGCGGGGGTGGGCACTGTCTCGGATGGAGATGTTGACGGTGTTTTTCATGGTGTGGCTGGTGGGGAATTTGCCGGGTATTGGGTGGGCGATGTATATGGTGACCGATATTGCGGCTCCGGCTCACTATGCCTCGCCTGAGAACCGGATGCGGGAGGTGGTGATGCCCTATTTTCCGCGCTGGTTGTTTCCAGAGGAATCAGAGGCGGTGATCGGGCAGTTGTTTACCGGGGTGGAGGTGGATGGGGCTATCCCGTGGCTGGCCTGGGTGCGGCCGTTGTTCTGGTGGTTGATGGCGTGTTTGTCGCTGGTTGGGGCGGGTTTTTTTTCGAGTGTGATTTTTTACAAACAGTGGCACGAGAAGGAGCGGCTGGTTTTTCCGATGGCGACGTTCCCGATGGATATGCTCAGGCAGTCCGCGGGCAGTCGGGTGCCGGATGTGTTTAAGAATAAGGTGTTCTGGATTGGGTTCGGTTTTGTGGCGGGGATTATTGGCTGGAATATCATCGGGTATTTCGCGCTCAGCTTGCCGCCTATCACCCTGTTTTATTCGACCACATACAAAGCCGTACCCCTGGGACATCATTTTCCGGATTATTTTTTGCGGGTGCAGCCGATGATTATGGGGCTGGCGTATTTGTGCCCGCTGGATATTCTGTTCAGTTTCTGGTTTTACGATTTTGTGAATATTTTGAAAAAGGGGTTGCTGAACCGCACGGGGTTTACGGTGGGTTTGCCCGGGCAACCGGCGATGGGCGGCGAGATCGCGATGCTGGAATCGCACGGGGCACTGGTTTTTCTGGTGGGATGGTCGGTGTGGGTCGCCAGAGGGCATTTGCGGGAGACGCTGCAAAAGGCGTTTGAAAGGGGGCGCGAGAGCGATGACGGGTCTCCGGTTTCTTATCGCACGGCGTGGCTGGGATTGTTGTCTTCGGCGGTATTTTTGGGAGGATGGATGGTGTCTGCCGGGATGCGGGTTCCCGTGATGCTGGTGCAGTTAGTGTTGCTGTTTATCTGTTTTTTCGGGATTACCAAATATGCGGCGACTACGGGATTTATTTTTTTGTCTCCTGCAGGTGGAAAGGGCGCCGATGTGCTCCTGGCGCTGGGCGGAACGTCGAATCTGCCACCTGCGACACAGACGTCTATCTGGCTGGTGAATAGCAACGCGCTTTGCGGGGTGCCGATCCGGATTACGTGTATCCCTTCGGTGACGCATTTTTTTCGGATGTTGGGCGATCACCTGCGGCGGCATCCGCTGATCTGGGGGTGCATCCCGGTGGCGTTTGTGACGGGTTTTGTGGTTTCTGTGGGCGCACAGCTTTACCGGTGTTATACCGAGGGCGGTCTGAATGGGCACATGGCGCTGTGGGACTGGGGTGTGCTGATGGGCAGGGTGTCGTTGATTGAGGGGAGCAAGCTGACGGTGTTCGATCCGCAGAAGTTGGGGGTGTGGTTTTTTGGGTTTGCCGAGGCAGGGGTGCTGACTTATTTGAAGGCGCGGGTGTCCTGGTGGCCGTTTCACCCGGCGGCGATTGCTTTGCCTGTCGGGCGATACGGGTTTTGTTTGCTGATTGTGTGGTTGATGAAGACCTTTGTTATCCAGTTTGGAGGTGTGAGTCTTTACAGGCGGTCACTGCCGTTTTGGTACGGGGCGATTGTGGGGTATTTGTTCGGGATTGGGGTCTCCAAGGTGGTGGATATAATCTGGTTTCCAGATGCGGGACATGGGGTGCATGGGTGGTGAGGGTTTTTAAGGCTTACGAAAGACTATCCAGGAACTCCTGTGGAATTTTTGCACCATAGACCTGGGGGTGACCGCTGCGGTTAGAGGTGTAGATGAGCCACGCGTTGTCAGAGGTCATGTAGGGATGGGTGTGCGACCACTGGTTGTCGTCGTGTTCGGTGCGGCTGAGGACGAGGCATTTGTGACGACCCGATTCGAGAGAACCGATGTGGATGGGGATGTTTTCTTCCTGGGTGGCGTCTCCAATCCAGTATCGGCCACAATGGGAGACGCTGACATGACCGAAGCGTTGGGAGGTCTTGCTGACCAGATTTGGGGCATTGTCGCGCAAGCCCGCAGTCCAGACGTTGCCTTCGCTGTCTTCGTCTTGTCCCGTGGAGATGAAGATGTAGTCGGTTGTGCCAATCCACGCTTCGTGACCGGTGGGGCGCGGCGTGTGTGGGCGATCGACGGGAAACCAGGTGATGCCTTCGCGGTCGGGTTCAAGAGCGCCGAGGTGGACGAATTTGACGTCGGGCATTTTGTTGGCTTGAATGAGGATGCGATTGTTGCCGTCGAGGGAGAATTGTTCGTGTTTGAAGTGGTAGTCGTCCCGCTGGGCAAGGGTATTGCTTTTCCCGGTTGAGAGGTCTGTACACCAGACTTTGCTCGATCCGCCTTCGGGGTGGACGCTGGCAGCGTAGTAACGCCCGTCCTGGGACATGGTGCCGTAGCTGAATCGGCCCTCTTCGGTTGGCAAAGTTGCGATGTCTTCTTTTTCGAGGGTCTGATAGTTGCAGCGTTTGAGTACGAGCGCGTCCCCGTCTTGTTGCTGGTAGTAGAGGTGTTCGCCCCAGGCATGGAAGGCGGGGAAACGGGGTGCTTCGGCGAGTACGGTGTGGAGGCTGCCATCTGTGAGGTCGAGGAAGGACAGGCCGCCGTCCTGGTCGTTTTGGGGATAATATCGGATTGTGACGCGGCTTCCATCAGCTGAGGAATAGGGTTGTTCGCCATAGATGTTGTCGGCGGGACGAGGATCGTCGATGAGCTGGTAAATTTCAGCGCCGGAGTTGGGATCGGTTTCGACGAGTTTCATGGCGTGTCTCCTGAGATTGGGAGGTTAGAGGGTAGATCTGAGGGAATATAACATGCGTGTGGATGATCCATCAAGCGATTTTCCGCTTTGATCAGAGGGAGGATCGGATATGATACTCAAAATTTTAGATACTGCTGTCAATTGCGTTACCATGCAGGTGGAATGCGAGGACGCTCGGAGGATGCGAATCTATCGCGCGGATCGGGCGGATGGTGCATTTGAAGAAGTCGGCGTCGCCCGAGAAGATCGGTTTGTGGATGCGGCGGATTTGATACCGGGGAAGACTTATTATTATATCGCCGTTGGTGCTGATCGTTATCCAGAACAGGATGAGTTGAGGAATATGGAATCCGTTGAGGCGCAGGTGCCCCGCGCTTCTTGTGAGAAACAGGTCGATCTGACGCAGGAGGTAGAAGCGTTTGAGGTTCAGATGGGTGGGTATGTGGATGAGTCGAATGCTGTGACTCTTGGGCCAGAGGTGTATTGCCCGGGGCCTAATTCGAGTATGCCGCCCTATGATCAGGTGTTTGAGCCAAATCTTTATGTGGTGATCGAGAATACGGGTGAGACAGATCTGGTGAATCCGTGGTTGGTGGCAAATGGACAGCGGGATTGGTGGTCGGTAGAGGCGATGGCGAAAGAGGCGATAGGCGGGCGGGATCTGGACGAAGACGAGCGGATGATGGCGTTGTGGCAGTTTGTCGTGGATGAGGTTTACGACAGCCGATGCGGGATGTCGTGGTATGACGATGTGAGCGATCCGGTGAAGTTGTTCAATGCGTATGGGTTTGAGGGGTGTATAGGGTATGCGATTGCCACGAGTCGGTTGGGTGAGGTGATGGGGGTGAAGTCGCGCGAGGTATGGGTCGGCGGTATTTTGGATGGGCACGGTCGAGGGCGGCAGTGTAGCCATACGATTTTCGAAGCGTGGGCAAATGGGGCATGGCATTTGCTCGATACGGATCAGATGGTGTTTTTCTTAAAGCGCGATAACCGGACGGTGGCCAGTGTCGCCGACCTGGCGCGGGATCCAGAACTGACGAGCAGGTCGCACCGGAATCTGGGACTGGCGGGAAAGGATCTGGTGGAGAAGGATTATTACAGCGCGCAGTTCGAGAATCGGGAATTTGTGTATCCGACCAATCCGAGCGGTGCCTGGACTCGGGAAGATGGCCGTGTGCAACAGGATACGACGCAGTTGCCGCCGCCCCATACGATGGCGATGCGCTTGCGGCCGGGGGAGAAGCTGGTGCGCTATTGGGATCAGGTGGGCAAGACGGTGGTGCGAGGGCGTCGGTTACATCCCGAGGTGCGATATTCCAATGGCAAGCTGGCCTATCGACCCGATCTGCGAAATCCGCTGGCAATGAGAGGGTTAGAACGGCATGTGAATGTGGTGCAGGAAGCGTCGAGGCGATTGCCTGCTGTTCATCCGGTTCAAGATCAAAGCGTTTCCCGGATGATCTGGAAGGTGTGTTCACCATATCCCATTGCCGGAGCGCGAGTGGGTTTGTCCTACAGACGGGTGAGCAGGGAAGACGGTCTTGAGGTATTGCTGTCTCTGGATGGAAAGGACTGGCGGTCGGTCTGGGTGGCAACGGGACATCGGGCAAGTGCGTGTGTGGATCTGGACTGGTATTTGAATCCGGCTTTGTTCGACTGGCGGGGGGATTGGGATCCGGGATGGCGGGTTGGACCGCGTTATGAATATTATGTTCAGGTGGCGATGTGGGCTGGTGCGAATGCCGGAGATGTGGGGGTGGATAAAATCTGGTTCGATACGGATTTGCAGTGTGCAACGCGATCTTTGCCATCGCTGTTCTGTGGTGAGAATCGCATTCAATATAGAGATGAGTCAGAGGAAAAACGGAATGTTCGGATAATTTACGGATGGCAGGAGGAGCACTGTATTAAACCGCCGGATATACCCGAGCCGGTGTTTCCCTTGGATGGGGCTGAGTTGGATCAGACGGATTTTGAGTTTCGCTGGAAAAGTCCTGAAGGGAATGGGTCAGAGGTGGACGATTATCACGTACAGGTGAGCAGGTACCCGGATTTCAGGTGGTGCGTGTGTCCCACTTTTGACCGGTATGTGAGCCGCACGGCATACGCGGGGAAGACGCGCTGGCAACCGCAATTTGCAGGGTTGTTGAATCCGGGCGAGCGATATTATTGGCGCGTGCGTGCGCGAAATGCACAAGGGGTGTGGAGCGATTGGAGCCAGGCGTGCGCGTTCTCGGTTACTCGGGGAAGCTAAATGGCGGTTCGATGTGGAGCCAGTTGATGCCATTGAGTGCTTTGAGGAAGGCGATCAGGTCCTGTTTTTCGGCGTCGGTGAGGTTGAGGGGAGTAATTAATTCGTCGAGGAAGGGATTGGGATTACCGCCTTTGTCGTAAAATTCGATGATTTCTTCCAGAGTTTTGATGCTGCCGTTGTGCATATAGGGGGCTGTGCGCGCGACTTCGCGGAGGGTAGGTGTTTTCATTGCGCCAAAGTGTTCAGGCTTTTGGGTTTGCTCATAACGTCCGGGATCGATGCCTTTGATGTCTTGCAGGTTGCCGGTTTTTTCGTAAGTGGAAAGATCAGCGCGATCCCAGCTCGTACCGATGTTGTGGAAGTCTTCGTCGGTATAGTTGAATCCCATGTGGCAGAGTGTACAACGCGCTTTGGTGCGAAAGAGGCGCAGGCCCCGGATGGCGGATGCGGACATGGCGCCTTTGGGGCCGCCGTATTCGAACAAATCGTAGGGCGATTCGCCAGAGATCAGCGTGCGTTCGAAAGCGGATAGGGCTTTGGCGATGCGGCCGGATGTGATGGTGCTGTCTCCAAATGCGGCTTTGAAGTGGGGGCGATAACCGGAGATAGCCGATAAAGTGGTGACGACCTGTTCGAGGGTGTTGCCCATTTCTGTGGGGCTTTGGATGGGGATGAGTGCCTGTTCTTCGAGGGTAGCAGCCCTGCCGTCGTAGAAGTAAATCGTTCCGTATGCCCGGTTGATCAGGGTGGGCACATTGCGTGTGGGAGTCTGACCGTCAATACCTGTGGGCAAGACGCGACCATCGGTAAAGGCGCGGTGGGGCTGGTGACAAGAGCCACAGGCTATGCTGCCGTCTCTGGAGAGCCGTTTGTCGAAAAAGAGGAGTTTGCCCAGGGCTATTTTAGTTTGGGTGAGGGGATTGTCTTTGGGAATGCTGCTGATATAGCGGATTTCGTCATGGCCCAATGGCACGCGGGGTATGTCGCCACTATATATGGCTATCGGCAGGGCGATCAGGAGGGCGCAGAGAAATGTGAGGCGGATTGCCATGGCGGTCTCTCTATCTACCGGGCGCAGCGAAAGCCGAAGTAGGCCATGCTGCCGTTGTCCTGAGCCGAAGGCTCGCCCCCATAGCGGCGGGCACAACGCAGGGAGTGAGGGGAGGACTGCCACTGCCCGCCTCTGCGCGTGTGTTGATAATCGAAGCCTTTATCCGGACCTTTGGGGTTATCAGTAGGGGCATTTTTGTAATAGTCTGGATCGTACCAATCGGCACACCATTCCCATACATTTCCCGCCATGTCGTAGAGACCGTAGGCGTTGGGGGGGTGGGATTTGACGGCTCTCGTGGGGTAAGGCGTTTTGAAGATGCGTCCGTAATTGGCTTTTTGTTCATCGGGCGGGTCGTCGCCCCAGGGATATTTGGATTGGGTGCGGCCCGCGCGGCAGGCATATTCCCACTCTGCTTCGGTGGGTAAGCGCGCGTCTAGCCATTGGCAATAGGCTTCGGCGTCGTAATAGGTGATGTTGACAACGGGGTGGGTGCCGAACTCAGACATCCAGAACCAGTCTTCGCGCCAGTGTTCGGGCGAGGAATGGCCTGTGGCTTTGGTGAAGGAGAAGTATTCGGCGTTGGTGACTTCGTGGTTCAGGAGTTCGAAATCGGACACTGTGACCAGGCGGATGGGTTTTTCGTTTTCAAAAGTGCCGCCCATAAGAAAGGTCCCGCTCTGGATGGATATAAAACCGAGTTCATCGGATTGGGGGGGGACAGATGGCTGCCAGGGCTTTGATGGGTCGATGACCACCCACCCCTTGCCGGATGCTTTCAGGCTTTCGGCGAGGGTGTTGAGCAAGGTGCGAATTGTGGCTTTGTCGGGTGCTTCAGGCGAGAGATCGAGATAGGTTTTGAAGTGGCGATAAGCATTGGCGTTGCGTTTTTGACGGTGATAGAGGCGGGCCAAAGTTAAATGTGTGGGCGCGTGTTTGGGGTCAATTTTGAGGATTTTGAGGAATTGCTGTTCGGCATAATGGATCTCGCCGTCTTCCAGCGACATGCGGGCCAGATCGTAGCGTGCGGGGATCTCGGCGGGATCGCCCTGCGCGTTGGCAGAGGCAACAACCCCCAGCAGGAAGACAAAGGTAAAATATAGACGGGCGGGCATGGGGATATCCGTAAAGAATACAGTGGAGTAGATGCCAAAAGTTAAGGGGGTTGAGAGGCGTTGTCAAGCAGAGCGATGAGAAAAAATCGGACTTGTTATTTTTTCTCAGGGACGATATATTGTCTATTGAGACTATATTTCGTCCTTCGTAAGAGCCGATCTGGACTATTTGGAGACGGTATTACAGGCAAATTGACTCTCTTTCATGATAAAAATAACTTTTTACGGACATTTGTTTTGAACAACGCCCACATTGGTACACTTTTTACTTTATATTATTAGACGTTCCATCTGAGCCACATCAAAGCTGTCTGTTCGTGAATTATGTCCCTCATTTCTGTCGTTTAACAGGTGACGAGATAAGCCAATGAAAAAAAATCAGGCTACGATTAAAGATATTGCAAGGAAGTTGGGTATTTCGTATTCAACAGTCTCACGTGCGCTGTCTCCACACGCTTCGGTACTGGTGAAGGAGAGTACTCGCGAGTTGGTGCGCCAAGCCGCCGCCGAGATGGACTATAGCCCCAATCTGATGGCGCGGGGGATTGTGATGGGGAAGACGGGTACACTGGGTCTGTTAACCTACCAGATTTTCCAGGAGATGTTTGGGCGTCAGACCGACCAGATTTTGAAAGTCTCTGGCGAGCAGGATTATCAGATCATGATGGGAGTGGCAATCCCTCAAAGTTCACGGGATGACGGGGCTACGCGGATCAGGCAATTGATTTCCTGGGGCGTAGATGGACTTTTAGTTCATACGCGGGGAGATGAAGGAGAGTCAGAGCGTATTTTGGATGCTGTGAAGGGACGGGTGCCAGTAGTGACATTGCATTATCCAGTTGAAAACCTGAGCGGGGCTGTGCTGGACTATGTGGCGAATTTTTCCGAGGCTACAGAACATTTGATCGAGTTGGGGCACGAACAGGTCGGGTTTATCGGAGAGGACTGGAATGAGTCCAGCCCGGTTTCAGCTAAGGGGAAAGGATATTTGCAGGCGATGCAAAAGCACGGCTTGACGCCCAGACACATACCTGTTGGCGACATTTTTGCAGAATCGGGATATCGACTGGGTAAAGAACTCGGCGATCAGTTTACAGCTCTTGTGTGTCGGGACGATTATACGGCTATAGGGGTTTGTAAAGGGCTACAAGAATCGGGTCTTCGCATACCCGAGGACATGGCTGTGGTGGGGAGTGGGGATATTGATGTGTCGGCATATGTGACGCCATCACTGACCACACTGGTAACGCCTTACGAGGCGA
>JAPPAB010000148.1 GCA_026705765.1 Gemmatimonadota bacterium | reverse complement strand
CGGGACTCATTCCCGTGCGGGAGTACACCGGCTACTCGGGCATGGAGGCCTGGCCTTTGTAAGGGACCTGTCCTTCAATGCCTTCGGGCACGAGTTTGTTGGTCGCTTCAACCTCGCCCTGGAAATAGCGGTCTTTGCTACCGCGTTGCATTGCGCCCAATGATCCCATGCCCCGATAGACTTTAAATGTGCGGCCCTGATAAATAACGGTTTCGCCAGGGCTTTCGTCCGTGCCTACAAATAGGAAGCCGATCATGACCGAATGGGCGCCTGCGGCAATGGCTTTGGTGATGTCGCCAGATTGTGTGATGCCCCCATCGGCGATCAGGGGAACACCGGTTTTGGCGGCGATTTCGGCACAGTCCATAATGGCTGTTATTTGCGGCACGCCTATGCCGGCGATCACGCGCGTGGTACAAATTGTTGCAGGTCCCATACCGACTTTAATGGCGTCGGCACCTGCCGCGGTCAAATCGGCTGCAGCTTCTGTTGTGGCGATATTGCCTGCGATGACGTCAGTTTCGGGGTATTTGCTTTTGAAGCGCTCTACGGCTTCGAGCACGCCGCGTGAATGACCGTGCGCCGTGTCGATTACGATGACATCTACCCCCTGTTCAATCAGCGCGGCGGTGCGTTCCTCTGCATCTCCACCAACACCGACTGCGGCACCAACGCGCAAACGCCCGAGGTCATCTTTGCAGGCGTTGGGGTATTGGATTTTCTTTTCTATGTCTTTGACTGTTATCAGGCCCTTTAAGACGCCCGCATGATCGATAACCGGCAGCTTTTCTATGCGGTGTTGTTGCAGTATTTCCTGCGCGTCTTCAAGTGAGATGCCCAGCTTGGCTGTCACCAGCCCTTTGGATGTCATGACATCTTTGACACGACGATTGAGATTTTTTTCAAAGCGCAGATCCCGGTTGGTCAAAATGCCGACGAGGCGGTTGCCCTGAGCGACGATGGGGACACCCGAGATGCGGTACTTTTGCATGAGTTCCAGAGCTTCTGAAATGTAGTGATCGGGCGATAGGGTCACGGGATCGACAATCATACCGCTTTCTGATCGCTTGACTTTTTCAACCTCCTGGGATTGTTCTTCAACGGAGAGATTTTTATGGATGATTCCGATGCCGCCTTCTTGCGCCATCGCAATGGCGAGACGCGCTTCTGTTACGGTGTCCATAGCGGCGCTCACCAGAGGGATGTTGAGTTTTATGTTGCGCGTAAGCCGCGTGCCGAGATCGGTGTCTTTGGGCAAAAATTCCGATTTGCAGGGCATGAGCAAAACATCGTTAAAGGTGAGACCTTGTTTGACTATTTTATTTGTTGATTTATCCATCACATGTCCTTTCTATAGTGGAGTCGAGAAAGTAGATGAGGATTATTTTCTCTCTTTTGAGTCGAATAAAAAATCCCCTTGACGCAGACACATCAAGGGGTTTCAGGAGGCAGGCACAGTTACACACTCCGCTCTGAGGCCTGGCGGAGGTGTAATCCGCCGTTTTTTGCGACAACAATAAGTGTAAAACCTCTGGTGCATGATGGTTCTCCAAATCGCGACTATATTTGCCAAATATACCGCTTCTCTTTTGTTCTGTCAATGTGTGAAATAGAATTTTATTTTCTATGGTCTCTGGAAAAGGGGTTGACACCGGTCTTTGCGGTTTATATTTTGTTTTTTATTAACTCAATCTTCTAATACCGCTCCTGGTTAATTAGCTATCTTACATTTTCAAAACTGAGATAATTAATACTTCTCATAAAACATTGTTGCAGTGTTGGATATACCGGGAACTCTATTGATTTGTATTTCGTTTAATTTGAAGCAGATTTTGGCTTGACAGGTTTTTTTTCATTCATTAGATTCTTCTGCCCTGATACCTGTAATCGCATTATTTTTTTTTGTGGGTTGTATATTATTCCTATAATAAGGAAAACGGCCCGTTATGTGTCGTTTTCTGCGAATTTTCATCCCATATAGTATGGAGACTGGAACCATGATTTTGGATTTGAAATTCCGATCTGGTTTTTTGGCTTTGTTGTGCGGCTTTTTTGTTCTGAGTACAGCGTCACTCTGTTTTGCCGAAGATGGCGAACCAGAGATGACAAAGGCGGATTCTATTAAGAAGGCTGGACAACACCTGTCTTTTGGTGCTCGATATCTCAAGAGCAAGCAATACGAAGATGCCGAAACACAATTTTTGAAATCGTGGGGTTTTAATCCAAAAAGAGCAACTACCGCTCGATACTTGGGCAGATTGTACGAAGAAATAGAAAGATACGAAGATGCGATTACCTGGTTTCAAAAAGCTGTTGAACTTGAGCCTACAAGCAAATACACCAGGGGAGCACACGTTGCATTAGCACGCATCTATATTATACAGGAACAGCCCGAAAAAGCCATTGAGAATTATGAGGCGTTGCTGGCATTTGACCTCACGGCAGAGGAAAAAATTAAATATTATCACGCGCTGGTTAGCTTGAATGTTGAAACTGAAGACTATGAACAAGCATTGGAGTATGCCAAAAAGTGGGGTGAATTGGCTCCCGATGAGCCCGAAGTGCGGGATATGATTGGTAAATTACATCTGCGAACAGGCGGTGAGGACGAAGCTCTGGCCGAAATGGAAAAAGTGCTGGAGATCAATCCCGATGATTATGCTACGCTGGAAAAATTGGCGGGTATGTATGATCAGAGAGGCGATGATGATAAAGCCTTTGATGCCTTTGAAAAATTGTATCAAAATGACGCCTCGAGTGTTTTCTTTTTGGAAGAGACCATTAAATTGGGCAAGAGGATAGGAAAATCCAAGAGTTGGATCGTCAATCGGCTTGAAAAATTATACGCCATGCAGCCGGACAATTTGGGCGTGATTGAAGAACTGGCCGAGTTGACCGGGAGTCTCAAGTGGATTAATAGGGGGCTGAAACAAGATCCCCAAAATGGCAGGTACCCCTATATGAGGGGCGACCATTATTACAACAGGTGGGAAAATTCAAGTGCAAAACAGGATTCGATCAATGCCTTGATATGGTATAGAAGGGCGTTGAAAGATCCTCAGTGGAAGGGCAATGCCAACGCAATGATCCAAACACTTGATCCACCTCTGACCGAAGAAGAAAAGAAGCGTCGAGAATTTTTTGAAGGTAGTAAAAAGAAAAAGGAGGAGGTGGAAACAGAAGGTAAGAAGTAAAAGGCTTTTGTGTTGTTAATCCATTTTTCGCAGTTCATAACCTAACCCGGGAGATGTGGCATGGTTGATCTTTTTATTAAAGGCGGAAACTTTATGTATCCGTTGCTGGTGATGTTGTTTTTTGGCGTTGTGGTGATTATTGAGCGCTTCTACACGCTTTTTAAGGCACATATCAATGCCAAAGAGTTTATGGTAGAGCTTCAGGATGCCCTCAAGCAGAATGGGCCAGAAGGTGCTGCTGAGTTGTGTTCTAATACGCGCGGCCCGGTCGCTACGGTGTTGCACGCAGGGTTGTTGCGTTTGGATCGCGGTATTGAGCATGTGGAAAAGTCAATTGAAGAATCCGGTGCTATCGAAATGGCTTTTCTCGAGCGTGGTCTCGTGTGGCTTTCCACAGTCGCAAACCTGGCACCTCTCGTCGGCTTCCTCGGTACTGTGTCGGGTATGATCCGGGCTTTTAACGATATCGCCGCTGCTGGCGATGTTGATCCCAGTGTTGTGGCTGGCGGTATTTCTGAAGCTTTGATTACAACAGCTTCGGGTCTGGTGGTTGCTATTCCAGTGCAGGCTTCATACAACTTCTTCCTGTCAAAAATTGACAAGATCATCATCGATCTCCAGGAAAGTTCCAATCAATTCGTCGATGACCTGATTCAATTGGGCTACGGCCAGGAGGACTAAAACATGGCCCTTCAGAGACGCGAAAAATCTTCACCTGAAATCCCCACCGGGTCTATGGCAGATATCGTGTTTTTGTTGCTGGTGTTTTTTCTGGTGACTACCACGATGAACCAGGATAAGGGCATTGGTATGCACTTGCCTCCGCCGGGCGAGTCCAAGAAAATCCAGAAGAAGAACATTTGCAATATCTGGGTCAATGTCAATGGGGATATTCTCATCAATTTGGAACAAAGTGTGCCGTTGAATATGCTTCGAGCAGATATTGAGCAGCGATTGGCGCAAAATGATAAGCTGATCATTTCATTAAAGGCAGACGAAGAAACGCCCTATGAGCAATTTATCGATGTGCTCGACGAGATTAAATTGTCAGGGGCAGATAAAATTTCGCTCGCCTCGCCCAGTGAATGAGTCCAGGAGGTTCTCATGAATTTTAAGAAAAAAGGCGGTGTCTCACATAGCATTCCGACCGGATCTATGGCCGACATTACTTTTTTGCTGCTCATTTTCTTTATGGTTTCTACGGTTTTTGTCCGCTTTCGCGTGACGGGCATTATTATGCCCAAAGCCGAAAAAATTGAAGAGCTTAAGAAACGTCGTCACATCAACTATTTATGGGTTTCTGCTGATCGCAAAATCTATATTGACGACAAGCTGGCGAATATCGATCAGGTAGCCGGGATTTTTTACGATCGTCGCGTCAAAGATCCCCGTATGGTCGTGTCACTCAAATGCGACTACCGCGCACCTTATGGATTGATCAGCAGTGTAATGGAAGAATTGCGCAAGGCCGATGCGCTGCGCATCAACTTTGCGACCAACCGAGAGGGGTAAGCTATGGCAATGATTCGGGGGAAAGCACCAGAAGCCGATTTGCGACGTTCTTATAACAAGGTTTTTGGGTATTGCACATTGATCACGTTTGTCATTCACACCGCCGTGGCTGTTATTTTTCCAACTTTTGAAGCCTCTGCGAGTAATCGCCAGAAGAAACAGATCATTATTGAAAATGTGGATATTCCAGAAACCCGTCAGATCAAACGTCCACCACCGCCGCCGCGACCTGCTGTGCCAATTGAAACAGAGAGCGACGATGTGCCCGACGACGTGACGATTGAGAGCACGGATCTCGATTTTGACGATGCAATGGTCGATATGCCGCCGCCACCGCCGCCGGGTTCATACGAGGAAGAAGAAGAAATCCTCGAGTTTTATATGGTTGAGCAAAAACCAAAAGTCAAACATCAGGTAAATCCTAAATATCCTGAAATTGCCCGCAAAGCCGGGTTGACTGGAAAAGTGTTTTTGAAGTTTTTGGTTGATAAGAATGGTCGGGTAAGCAATGTGACCGTGCTTAGAGGTCAAGAAATTTTCCGGCAAGCAGCGATTGATGCTGTTCTGCAATTCAGGTTTGAACCAGCCCAACAAAATGACAAACCGGTTTCTGTTTGGATGACACAACCGATGTCTTTCCGCTTGAACTGAGGTGGCTATTTTAGTTTGCCAAAGGCCATTGTGCAAGGTGTACAATGGCCTTTTTTGTGTAAATATGTAAACAGTGCTTGACATATACGAGGAAATTTTACAATATATACTGCCTAATCCGAATTTTAAGTCTTTGTAAAGGTTCAAAATACAGGAGATTCCCCATGCAAATGCGTTCCTTTCTTGCGATGCTTTCATTGTCTGTGCTGATGGCCAGTTCTGCTCTTGCACAGGGGGTGAGTCCCGAATCGGCTGAAAAGTATAATGCTGGACAGGAGTTATACAAAAAGAGACAGTATCAAAGAGCACTCGTAGCCTTTGAGGAAGCTGTAAAAATCGATGCCAAAAACGCGCAGGCATATCGCGCGATAGGCACGACATACCGAAAGCTGCGCAATTACTCAAAGGCCATTGAAGCTTATCAAATGGCGACTTCGATTAAGTCGGATTACGCAGCCGCTTATTTTGAGATGGGCGAATTGCAATTGCAGACCAAAGATTATACAGGTGCCCAGGCGAGCATGCAAAAGGTGCTGTCGATTGATCCCAATTTTGCCGACGGCAAAGCACGGGATAGGTTAAAGGTGGCTTATCTTCAAGAAGGCACCACGTTGTTCAGGCGGCGCAATTACAAGGCAGCCGCGGCTCAGTATGAAAGTGCCACGCAAGTCGATCCTTCGGATGCGACCGTATTTTACAATTTGGGCCTGGCACATAGAAGTGCGCGCAATGTAAATGCCGCGCGCGAAGCGCTTGAAACAGCCATTGAGCTGAATCCGAACTATGGCAAAGCTCATCGCGGTTTGGGCGATCTCTTCAGGGCGACCGGGAAAAATAGCAGTGCAGCAAGGGCGTACTTAAATGCGATTCAAGCCGATGCAAAAGATACGAAGTCCCGCCTGAATCTGGCAGTAGTCTATCAGGCGATGAAGCAAAATAGCAAAGCAATTTCCGTGCTTACAAAAGCGGCACAGGTTGACCCCAAAAATGCAGATGTTCACACAGCACTTGGCAAAGCCTACTCAGATGGTAGGCAGTACACAAATGCCGTTGCTTCCTACAAAAGGGCACTGGGGATTAAGAATACTCCCGAGGCAAACTATCGGATATCTGAGCCTTATTTTGGACTCAAGCAATACCAAAATGCCATTGCTCACGCCAATAAAGCCGTGTCTTCTTCTAAATGGAGAGTGCCAGCCAATGTCATTCTGGGCGATTGTTATCGCGAGCTTGGTCAAAAAGAAAGAGCGATTTCGCACTACAAAAAAGCGCTTGGGAATCGCCAATACAAGAAATACGCCGAAGACCAGATTGATCGCATCCTCAATCCAATGGGCGGTGGAGAAGAAGAGGCACAGTAAATGTAGCACAATGCTTTTTGTGAAAAATAAAAAGGGACTCTTTGTGAGTCCCTTTTTTTGTAGGAGATATCTCCTTTTGTGAAAAAAGATACTTTTTTGTATGTCAGTGCCTTTTTAATGGATAGCTGTTTTTCCATTGTGGGCATTTGCGTTCCATTATACGCCCTGCAATTCGGTGCGACTTATGACGATCTCGGGCACATCAATGCCTGGGGGGCATTGGCTTATTCTGTGACCAGTCTCGTTTCAGGCCGCCTTTCAGACCGGATGGGCTATCGCCAGATTATGAGAATTGGGAGTTTTTGTCTTTTTCTGGCTTTTGTGGGCTATATTGGTGTCAATCGCATCTGGCACTTTATTTTGCTTTCTGTGCTTACTGCTGTTGCTATTGCACATTATTGGCCGCCGATGCAAGCCTATCTTGGGCGCGGGAAATCGCGAGATGTGCTCTTGCCCGCGTTGGGGCGATTCAATGTGGCGTGGACATTGGGCGTGTTTGTTGGCCCAGCCGCAGGTGGTGTGTTGTTCGCATTCCACCCGTTTAGCGGATTTATTTTGTCTGGTTTTTTCGTGCTTCTGTTATTTCTGGGGCTGATCGTCGTTCCCATTTTGGAATCGGAGCCTGGTGTTGCGGCTACAAGCTCGGTTGTTGCGACGTCGGGACATTTTTTTCCTCTTGCATTGCTGGCTAATTTTGCAACGTTTTTTGCGATTGGGCTTATACGTGCGCTCTTTCCAAAATTGGCGACGGATCTCGGCATTTCACCGGATTTACTGGGGTTTTTGCTCGCGCTGATCGCTTTGACCCAACTTGCGGTTTTTTATTTCATGTCGCGGACAGACCGATGGCAATTTCGCATGTCGCCTATTATTTTTGCTCAGCTTTTGGGCGCTTTAGGTCTCGGTTTGATCGGGATAGGTACACAGCCGATTGTTTTTGCATGTGGTTTTTTGCTGCTGGGTGTGCTGATTGGGGTGACGTTTACGGCGAGTATTTTTTACAGTTTATACGCCGAAGGCCCGGGAGGCCGCCGCACGGGTATTCACGAAGCGATTGTTGGGAGTGGATTTTTATTTGGTCCGCTTCTCGGCGGTCTTGTTGCCGAGCATTTCAATGCGCGATTGCCCTATTTGATGGGTAGTATGGTTATTCTGATGACGATTGGTGTTCAGTTGTTGATCCATAAAATGAAAGCTCCCAGAGGGTTTGCGCCACAGACGGGCGATTAGTTTTCAATTTGTGTGGAGGATGAATTTGAAAAAGCGTTTTAGTAAAGCCGAGAAAGCCGAAAGAATTGCCGAGATTTTAGACGAATTATATCCCGATCCCGAAGGATCGCTGAGACACGGAAGTGCTTATACGCTGCTGGTCGCGGTGTTGTTATCGGCGCAGTGTACCGATGTGCGGGTCAATCAGGTGACGCCCGTTCTGTTTGCAAGGGCAGATACGCCAGAGAAAATGATTGCGCTGTCGGTTGAAGAAATTGAAGGTATTATCCGTCCGTGTGGGTTGGCACCTCGCAAAGCGCAGGCGATTTTCGATTTGTCCCGTATTTTGCTGGATGAACACGATGGCGAGGTGCCCCAATCTTATGAGGGTTTGGAAGCATTGCCCGGCGTGGGACACAAGACGGCGTCGGTGGTGATGGCTCAGGCTTTTGGCGTGCCGGCATTTCCCGTGGATACGCATATTCACCGTCTCGCCTATCGATGGGGATTGTCCAGTGGCAAAAATGTGGTGCAGACCGAGCGAGATTTGAAACGCATTTTCCCCGCGGAAATTTGGAACAAGCTGCATTTGCAGATTATCTTTTTTGGACGAGAATATTGTCCGGCGAGAGGCCATGATCCCCATCAATGCCGCATTTGCAGCGCCTATGGACGCAGGAGTTTGCTTTGAAAGATTGGAGGTGGAAGTGAAGATTCGAGCGATTTCGATTTCGATTTTTGAGTTGTCCGCCAATACGGGGCGATTTCGGATGGAACAAACCGGTGAGGGTGCCCGCAAGCGATGGGCAAAGCGGGGTGCGGGTAGGTCGGCAGAGCCTGTACATGTTTTGCATGTACAAACCGACGAAGGGGTAGAAGGGGTGTGTACGGTGGGGGATGCGCGATACACGACGATGCGTCCTGAAGATCTGGAGCAATTGCGGTTGCTGGCGATTGGCGAAGATCCATTTGATCGGGAGAGACTCGCGCAAAAATTACACAAAGCGACACGCGGCATGTTCACGCGACCTGGATGGTTTGGCGCTTTTGACAATTGTTTGTGGGATATTGCCGGCAAGGTTGCGGGGCTGCCCGTTCACGGTCTGATTGGCCGGGCACGGACTCGTTGTGCGGCTTATTACAATTTTAGCAGTGGTTCAGAAGAAGAGGCTGTAGCTGGCGCAACAAAGGCAGTAGAAATGGGATTTCTGGCTGTAAAAGATCATTTTGGAGGTACGGCAGATGAAAATATCGCGTGTTTTCACGCTGTGCGCGATGCGGTGGGAGGTGATGTCGATATTTTGCACGATGCCGCGGGATGTGATTATACGTTGCAAGATGCGATTCGGGTGGGTAAGACTCTGGAGGCGCTGCGATTTGGGTGGTTTGAAGAGCCTCTGGCAGATCGAGATCAAAAGAACTTGCAGCGTTTGTGCGCCGCGCTGGATATTCCCATTTTGGCACCTGAGACTTTGATGCACGATGTGGATTTGAGCGCGCAATGGATTATTTCCGGGGCAACGGATGCCTTGCGCGCCAATGCGCGGCTGGGTACAACTCCGACGTTGAAGTTGGCACATTTGGCGGAGATGCACGGCGCAAATATTGAATTCAATGGACCGGGTGGGTTGTTTGGGCTGGTGCATGCACATCTGGTTTGCGCGATATCGAATACGAGTTATTACGAGTTTTTCCCCGGAGGCTCCCGGGATGTGCGCGGTCGTGAGATTGGATTGCTCAATCCACCCTTGCCCGAGAATGGCCATATTACACCGCCCAATAGTCCCGGATGGGGCGCCGAATGGGATTGGGAGTTTTTTGAGAAGAAGCGGATTGGAGAATTGTAAAAAGCAACTACTGAAAGGAGATTTTATGGCTTCTGATAAACCAAATATTATTCTGATTCTTTCCGATGATTTGGGATATGAATGCCTGGGGTGTTATGGGGGGGAATCGTATCAGACTCCCGTGCTGGATGGTTTGAGCAAGGAGGGGATGCGTTTTGACCATGCATATGTCCTGCCGCTGTGTACGCCGACGCGGTTGCAGTTGATGACGGGTAAATACAATTTTCGCAATTGGCGGGCTTTTGGAGTGATGGATCCCCAGGAGCGCACCTTTGGACATCTGATGCAAGCGGCTGGGTACAAAACGTGTATTTCGGGTAAATGGCAGATGTATAGCTATAATCCGCCGGATTTTGAACCCGAGTGGCGCGGCAAGGGGCAATTGGCGGAAGATTCGGGTTTTGACGAGTATTGTTTGTGGCATACGGAACATACCGAGGATAAGGGGTCGCGGTATGCCGATCCGGTGATTCAGCAAAATGGAGCGTATTTGGCGGATACAGAGGGCAAGTACGGTCCGGATATTTATACGGCTTATATTTGCGATTATATCGAGCGGCATAAGGATGAGCCGTTTTTTGTTTATTATCCCATGGCGCTGACACACGGTCCGTTTGAACCCACGCCCCATAGCGAAATATGGCCCGAAAATCGACACGATAGCGGTGTGAAGTATTTTAAAGATATGGTTGAGTATATGGATGTGGTGATTGGGCGAATTGTGGAAAAATTGGATGAGCTCAGTCTGAGAGAGAATACCTTGCTTTTGTTTATTGGCGATAATGGGTCGCCCCGTCAGGTGACTTCTATTATCAATGGTCGCGAGTTTCAGGGGGGAAAGGGGCTTTCGACTGATGCGGGTACGCGGGTGCCATTTGTTGCGAGTTGGCCGGGTGCGATTCCCCCGGGGTCTGTGTGTGATGATTTGATCGATTGTAGCGATTTTTTGCCCACTATGATGGATATGGCTGGTATTTCTTTGCCCGAGGACGATGTGTTTGACGGGGTGTCATTTTTGCCGCAGTTAAAGGGCGAGACGGGTGCGCCGAGAGAGTGGATTTTTGCCCATCACGATCCTTTGCCCGGATGGGGTAAGGAGGGTTACTATTTAAAGCGATGGGCACAGGATAAACGCTGGAAGCTCTACGACACGGGCGATTTGTACGATGTGGTAGCAGATGAGTTGGAAGAATGCCCGGTCGTCGATGGCGGCGCAGACGCAGAGGTAGCGCGACAAAAATTGCAGCCCGTGTTGGATCAGATGAAGTAGCAGGTGTGTTGCACATTTTGTTCTGTGGAAGATGGCTATTGTGAATAGATTGTTCAACATCCGTCTGCTTTGATATGATATAAATTTTTATATAACAATAAGTTATTGCTCCGGTCAGTTCTGGCACGCTCTTTGCCTGATTCTATTGCTTCTTTCAGTTGGTTCCTTTCAGGCAAGGAGGTTTTGATGACTGCGCGTGTGTTGAGTTGTGCAACTCTGGGTATCGATGCGTATATCGTGCATATTGAGGCGGATATTTCGCGTCGGCTTCCGTCGTTTTCAGTGGTGGGTTTGCCCGATAGTGCTGTGAAGGAGAGCCGGGATCGGGTGATGGCTGCGATTAAAAATGCCGGGCGAACATTTCCAACTAATCGAATTACGGTGAATTTGGCACCGGCAGATATCCGAAAGGAAGGCTCGGCATTTGATTTGCCGATCGCGATAGGTATTATTGCCGCAATGAGCGGTTCAATTTCTCCCGAGAAGCTGTCGCAATATCTCATTTTGGGCGAGTTGGCTTTAGATGGTACGGTGCGGCCCGTGCGCGGTGCGCTGTCAATGGCCGTGGAAGCCCAAAAGGCGGGTTTAAAAGGATTGCTCGTCCCTGTGGAGAATGCGCGAGAGGCGGCGATTACAGGGGGTTTAGATGTTTTGCCGGTGCGCGATTTGAGTGAGGCACTGGATTTTTTCGAGGGGTATTGCGATATCATGCCCTTTGAAATCAATAGCAAGGCGATTTTTCGGCAGGCGCGGATGCATCGGGTGGATTTTAGGGATGTGCGCGGGCAAGAGCATGCCAAGCGTGCGCTGGAGGTGGCAGCGGCAGGCGCGCATAACGCGATTCTCATGGGGCCTCCCGGGTCGGGTAAGACGATGCTCGCCAGGAGATTGCCGACTATTTTACCCGATCTGACCCTGGATGAGGCTCTGCAGACGACAAAAATTCACTCGGTGGCGGGGTTGCTACCGCCCGATACGGCACTGGTGGCAGTAAGGCCGTTTCGCTCGCCGCATCACACCATTTCAGATGCGGGTTTGATCGGTGGCGGTCCCTATCCCCGGCCAGGAGAGGTGTCGCTGGCACATCACGGGGTGCTGTTTTTGGATGAGCTTCCCGAGTTTAAGAAACAGGTTTTGGAATCTCTCCGCCAACCCGTTGAGGACAGTTTTGTGACGATTGCCCGCGCGGCAGTGTCGCTTTCGTATCCGGCGCAGTTTATGCTCGTTTGCGCCATGAATCCGTGTCCGTGCGGGTATTTGGGCGATCCACACCACGAGTGTATTTGCTCGCCTCCTGTGGTGCAGCGCTATGTCAATCGGATCTCGGGTCCGTTGATGGATCGCATTGATATTCACGTGGAAGCCCCGGCTGTCCAGTATGAAGAACTGGCTGAGGAACCCGCTGGCGAGTCTTCAGCAGAGGTTCGCAAGCGCGTACAAGGCGCGCGGCAAATACAGTTGGAACGGTTTGCGGATTATAGAGATTTGTTTAGCAACGCGCATATGGGGTCGCGAGAGATTCGGATGTTTTGTAAAATTGATGATAGGAGCGAGGAGTTGTTGCGGATGGCGATTACGCGATTGGGGCTTTCGGCGCGGGCTTATGATCGCATCCTGAAGGCGAGCCGCACAATAGCAGATCTGGAAGGCGAAGAGGATATCCAGTCGCGCCACGTTGCCGAGGCGATTCAATACCGCAGTCTGGATAGAAGGTTGTGGGAGTGAGATCACAATAAAACAAAAAGCGGAGCTTTGACAAGTGCTCCGCTTTTTTTAAAGTTTACAATATGAAACGCGATGCAAAAAAAATTGTGATAAGAGGTGTAAAGGGTGAGGTGTGCATTCAGCGGATGGCGCATGGGTTTCCGCATATTTCGGCGCGGGATGAAGGGGATCGGTATTACGGTCTGGGTTATGCACATGGCCGGGATCGGCAGATGCATATGTGGTTGCTGAAGCTTATTGGGCGCGGGAATGCGTCGGCATATTTGAAAGCGGATGACGAGTTGATTGAGGTAGATCGGTTTATGCGCTGGCTCGATATAGCGGGTGATGCGGATCGGGAAGCGCGGCATTTGTCACCAGAATTGCAAGCAGTTCTGGATGCGTATTGCAAGGGGGTGAATCAGGCGGTTCGCGTGACGGGAACGCCTTTTGAATTTAAGCTGATGGGGTATCGACCAGATGATTGGACGCCGGCAGATGCCTTGCTGATGGTCAAGCTGATCGGGTTTGTAGGGCTTTCGCAAATGCAGGGCGATATGGAGAAGTTGATTGTTCAGTTGATTCAGAAGGGCGTGGATACGGAGCGGTTAAAGGAACTTTTTCCGGCGATTCGGGATGATGTATCAGAAGAGTACATCGATTTGATAAAGAAGGTGCGTCTGGTGCGTCCGATGATTCCATCATCTGTGGTGTGGCGCGATTTGTTGCCCGATTTTTCCGCGAGCAATAATTGGGCTGTGCGTCCGTCAAAGACGGCATCTGGATGGGCGATGATGTGCGGAGACCCGCATCTGCAATTGCAATTGCCCTCGGTGTGGTACCTGGCGGTGCTGTCTGGGGGCGATGATTATTTGATGGGTGCGACGTTGCCGGGATTGCCGGTTGTGGCTATGGGACGGTCACCCCACCTGTCGTGGGCAGCGACCTATGGTACCGCCGATGTGTGTGATTATTTTGTGGAGGAGGTGAAGGATGGGATGTATAGATGCGGGGATAGATGGGTGCCTCTGCGCGTGCGAGAAGAGGTTATTCGGCCCAGGAAGCGGGATCCGATAGGGTTTCGCGTTTGCGAGACAGAGCGCGGTTTGTTGGAGGGCGAGGTCAATGAGGATGGGTATTATTTATGTTATGCGTGGACGGGTAAGCAGCAAAAGGGGACGGGGGCGGATTCGATAGATTGTGTTTTGCGGATTACAAAATCGAAGGGCGTTGAAGAGGCTCGGGATTATTTTGCGGGGTTGACGTTTGGACCGTTTAATTGGGTGTTTGCAGATCGGGCGGGAAATATTGGCTATCAACTCGGGGGGCTGGTGCCCAAACAACCCGAAGGTTCGTCGGGTTTGCTTCCGTTTTTGGGTTGGGAGGAAAAACAGAATTGGGATGGGATGGTTGATCCAGTATTGTATCCCCGCACGGTCAATCCCGAATGCGATTTTATTGTGACTGCAAATCAGGATCTCAACTTTATGGGGCAGACTGAGCCGATGAAGTTGTCGATTTCGTCTTACCGTGCAGATCGAATTTGCGAGATGTTGCGGGAGAAGGATGATTTGACCGTAGAAGATATGAAGCGGATTCACTATGATCTTCACGCGATTCAGGCCCGGGAGTTTATGACAATTATACGCCCGTTGTTACCAGAATCGGAAAACGGAGATATATTGCGGGCGTGGGATTTGTGTTATGATGCGGATTCTCTGGGTGCGACGCTTTTTGAGCGCGTTTATCGCGAGCTTGTTTTGCTCGTTTTTGGGGATCATGGTTTGGGGCGCGAACTGGTGACGTTTTTGCTGGATGGTACGACGTTGCTCAGTGTTCTGCACGGGTATTTTGATCGCGTTCTTTTGAGCGAGGCTTCGGTCTGGTTTGGAGACGAGTCGCGTGAGGTTTTCTATCAAATGGCGATTGAGCGCGGGTTAAAGGAAAAGGCAGTGCCGCACGGCGAAGTGAGCAGGGTTTATATTGAGCATATTTTTTTCAGGGGGAAGTTGCCTCGGTTTTTGGGTTTTGATTATGCGCTTGCAAATACTGGGAGTCGGTCAACGGTTTCTCAGGCCGGTGTTTTCAAAGGTGGCGCGCTTGCACCCACTTTTCGAATGATTTGCGATTTTGGAGAGGATGTGCTACACGCAAATGTCGCGGGCGGTGCTTCAGATCGCCGTTTTTCCAAATTCTATACGTCGGGGTTGGATGCGTGGGCGCAGGGTGAGTACGAGGTTTTAGGACCATAAGGGGCTGGCCGCTAACGGGCCGCTCTGTTAATGCCTTTGATTTTTTGATTTGCTTTGGCGCACTGGTCAATTTCTTCGGGGGTGACGATGTTGTGGAGGTCGGCGCGAAGGTCGGAGAGGATGTCGGCACAGGTGGGGTCGTCGGCGCGATTCTCGGTTTCGTCGGGGTCGTTGGCGACGTTGAATAATTGATCGGGGAGACCGACGTAGTGGATGTATTTCCAGTCGCCTTTTTTGATCATGAAGCCGCCGTTTAGAGCGCCCTGGGCGTGGTATTCGCTGAAGATGGGGCGATCGGGAAAGGCGCGACCGTGGATGGCGGGCAGGAGGCTGCTGCCGGGCAATGGCGCGGGGTCCTGTTCGGCGAGATCGAGTAGGGTGGGGAGGATGTCGATGAGGTTGGCTCCTGCGGCGATGCGCTGGTTGCCTGCAGCGTTTGGATGTCGAATGATCATGGGGACGCGTACGGCGTGTTCGTAGAAGCATTGTTTTTGCCATATACCGTGGTGTCCACCCATTTCGCCGTGGTCGCTGACGTAGATGACGACGGTGTTATCGCGTAGGGATGAGTTATCGACTATGTCGAGCAAGCGGCCGACGAGGTCGTCGGTGAAAGAGATGAGGCCGTAGTAAGACGCGGTTGCGGTGGTGGAGATGGTGTCGGGCAGGGGTTCTTCGTTGCGTAGCCAGTGGCGGAGTTGCTGGATGGAAGGGTGCTGGGTGTCGCAGAGTTCGGTTCTCGTGTGTGGCAAGATGACGCGATCGGGATAGTAGCGGTCAAAGTATTCTTGCGGGCACAGGAGGGGGAAATGGGGGTTCATGAAGCCGGTGTAGAGGAAGAAGGGGCGGTCGGCGTATTGTGCGCGGGATTTGAGGAAGCGTTCGGAGAGGTCAGTAGCTGCACTGTCGTAGTCGTTTTGCCAGTTTTCCCCGGGGCCGCATTCGGTGACGTGGCTGTTGCTGCCGCGCCGGTTGTCGGGTGTGCGCGAGGGGGCACCCATATTCCAGTGTTTCCATTTTTCGGCGTCGTCCATGAGGCGTTTGCCAAAGCCGTGCAGGCGTTCGGGGCCTATGAAGTGGGTGCGGCCGCAGGCTGCGGTTTCGTAGCCCGCGGCTTCGAGGTAGCTGCCCATTGTGGGGATTGTTCCCGCGAGGGGTGAGCCGTTGTCATAGGTGCCGATCTGGTGGACGTATTGTCCGGTCATAAAAGACATGCGCGCCGGTACGCATATCGGGCAGGCGGTATAGGCGTTGTCAAAGGTGGTGCCTTCGGATGCGAGGCGGTCCATGTGTGGCGTTTCGATATAGGGGTGACCGTAACAGCCGGTGACTGCGGGGTCGTGTTCGTCGCTCATGATGAGCAAGATGTTGGGTCGCTGGTTCATGCTAATATCTTCCTGTGCGTTCGGGGCCGGAGCGCATATAACGGTATCTCAGGTCAGGCCTGGTACAGGCTCTCTGTCGGGATGTCGGTGATCATTGCGTGGCCAGGGGTGTAGGATATCATGAATGGGAGCCTGGCCTGTTCGGCGACAATGCGGGGTGTGATGCCGCAAGCCCAATACAAGCGGTCCGTTCCTTCGGGTACTTCAAACGGGTGACCGTCCATGTTGACGTTCAGTTCTTCGATGCCGAGTTCGTCCGCATTATTTTTTCCGATTGGGGCACCGTGACACGCGGGGAAGTGGCTGGTGAATTCCCATATATCGTCGATCACGGTCGGATCGAAGGAGCGGATGGTGACGGCCATGTTGCCCGAGAAGGGGCCGACTGTTTTGCACGGGAGCGATGTGAGTTGGATGGTCGGTCCGAATGCTGCGGGGTAGCCTTTCTCGGTCAGGAGGCCGTCGAAGGAGACGCTCGATCCGATCAGGAAGGTAACGGTTCGGTCGTCGAACAGATCCGCGATGTCCTGCCGGCGTTCGGTGACTTCGCCATCGCGTACGATGTCGTATGACCCCAGGTCGGTTCGGATGTCGAGGGCGCGCGCATACTCGGGGCAGTCTGTTTGGCCGGGTTCCATTTTTGCAATCAGCGGGCAGGGTTTTGGGTTGGCGCGACAGAATGCCTCGAAATCGTCGGCGTAGTCTGTGTCCAGAAAGGCGACGTTGACACACAGATAGCCGGGCAGGGCTCGGGATGCGAAGCCTTTGAGTTCGTTGGCTCTGCAAGCGAGTCTGACGTCTAACGGTGTTTTGAATTTCATGTTGTGCTCTCCATTGAAACGCTTAATATCTTCCGATGCGTTTGGGACCGGGGTCGGCGCATATAACGGTGTGGTCGAAGTTTTGTTTTATGAGTTGGTATTTCAGGTCTGTGTGGGATGGGTCTTCCCAGAGGTTGTGAAATTCATCGGGGTCTTCTCGAAGATCGTAGAGTTCGCCGTAGTCTTCGTTGTGATAGACGACGAGTTTGTAGCGGTTGTTGCGCAACATGGTCGCCCAACAGGGTGTGTGTTTTTCAGAGGCGTGTGGGGCGAATTTATCGACGACGTCGTAGTATTCACAGCGCACAAATTCGCGGTGCGCGTGCCCGGGATCTTCGCCCGTGAGAATGGGAATGAGGGATTTGCCGTGTGTCCATTCGAGGGGGATGCTGGCGAGGTCTGCGAGGGTGGGCGCAATGTCTAAGAGTGCGGTGAGGCCGTCTGCGCGTTGGCCCTGGAGAAAGGTGCCGGGCCACGAGATGATGAGGGGAATCCGCACGAGGGCTTCGTAGAAGCGGCAGCCTTTGCCGGTGAGGCCGTGATCGCCGAGCATTTCGCCGTGGTCGCTCGTGAAGATGACGACGGTGTTTTCGCGTTGTCCCGTGCGCTCAAGTGCGTTGAGCATGCGACCGACGTTTTCGTCGATGAGGGCGATCATGCCGTAGTAAGACGCTTTGTTGTGCTGTTCGCGGTCGCCGGGTGGATTGCCTTCTTGTCCTGCGAAAAAGCGTTTGAGTCGCGTTTGTGTTTGCAGATCGTTTTCGCAAAATAGCGGCGGTGGCAAGTCGGCGGGATTGTATTTGTGTGTGTCGGGGGCGTCAAAAGGTCCGTGCGGATCAAAGGGGTTGACGCTCATAAGCCAGGGTCCGTCGTGGGGGGATTCGATAAATTCAATGGCGCGGTCCGCACACCAGGTGGTCTGGTGGTGTTGGGGGTTCATGTCGGGACGATAGGTGCCGTATGTGCCGTCTTTTTTTGTTTGAAAGACGTCGCCGAGGTCTATGCCCTGTTCGGTGAGCCAGTCGGTGTACTGGTTGCCAATTCCGATGCCTTGATTGTGCGAGTGGCTATACCAGAATTTGCGATATCCATCGTCAACGCGTTGTTCTTCGCCGTTCCAGGCAGAGGCGAGGTGGAGTTTGCCCGATAAGCCGCAATCGTATCCGGCATCTGCGAGGCGTTTGGTGATGAGTTGTACGCGTTCATTTGCCGGGAAATAGGCATTGCCATTGCGATTGCCGTGTACGGTGCTGGGATATAGTCCGGTGAGAAAGCTGGAACGGCTGGGCGTGCATATCGCGCTCTGGCAGTGGGCATGTGTGAATGCTACGCCTTCGGCGCAGAGGCGGTCGAGGTTGGGTGTCTGGATGTGTTCATTGCCGAGGGCGTGGATGGTGTCGTAGCGTTGTTGATCGGTGCAGATCCAGAGAATGTTGGGGCGTTTTGATGTCAAGGTGTGGTCTCCTCAATCGCGCGCGCCTCTGATAACGCGGCCATTTTCGATCCAGTGATCGCGGTAAAAGCTGATGGGTTCAAAGGTGTCGTTTAGTGCGTCCATGCGCGTCCGAATCTGGTCGCGGTAATGCTGGATTGTTCTGGCATGGTCAGGGCTGCTGGCGAGATTGTGCAATTGCAGGGGGTCTTCGCGGTGATTGTAGAGGGATTCTCCATGTTTTTCAATGGCATAGGTATATTGTTTGTCGCGCAAGGCACGCCATTCAAAGCCGTCGTCCCAATCGACACTGGGGCCCATGCCCTGTAAGAATGCGGATTCGGGTTCATCTCCATGCTGACCAAATGCGCAATGCGAAAGGTCAAGTCCATCAATGCCATTGGGGATATCGACGTTTAAGAGTGCGAGCAGTGTGGGCATGATATCGGGTGTGTTGAGGCAGGCATCGCTTTCAGTTTTGGGTGCGATGCGATTGGGCCAGCGCATGAGAAAGGGGACGCGAGCGGCTTCTTCATAGTAGATGTTTTTCTGAACGCGACCGTGTGCGCCAAACATTTCGCCGTGATCTGATGTGAATACGACGAGGGTGTCTTGCGCGAGGTTGAATCTGTCTATCGCGTCTAGTATTCGGCCCACGTTCCAGTCGAGATTGGCTGTCATCGCGGCATAGATTCGCTGCCATTCAACGAGGTTGGGTTTGACGGATTTCATCCACCAATCGCGGTCGAACCATGCGTGCCAGTATTCTCCTGATCCATCCCGGTAATTTGGTGGCAGGTCACAGTCCATGTCTTTGAAGTTCATACCCCATTCTTCGGGGACGTTGTCCCAGTTCCAGGGCTGATGAGGTGTGCCATAAGAGACGAAGAGGGCGAAGGGGTCTGGATTTTCGCGTGCGTTTTCGAGATAGGAGATGGCGAGGTCGGTCATGGCATCGGGTTCATAGGCAGGGATGTCGATGCGTTCAAATTTGTCTTCGTAATAAAATCCCCTGTAATAGTTGTGGTTGAAGTTGTAGGCTGCCCAATAGTGGTCAAATCCCAGTCGGTGTGGGCCTGGGGGCACGAATTGATTGGCGGGATTCTTGTGAAAATCTCCGGCCTGTTTATAAACTTTGCCCTCGGTTGCGTAAATGTGCCATTTGCCGATGTAGGCACAATTCGTGCCGTTTTGCGTCAATGTGCCGGCAAGCGTTGGCAGATCGGTGCGGGCGCTCAGTTCGTTCATGACGTAGCCACTGGTGGTGGGGTAACAGCCCGTAAAGAGGGATGCGCGATGCGGGCTGCACACGGGATAGACCGAGGTGGCGTTGACAAAGCTGATGCCTTCAGATGATAGGCGGTCGATATTGGGTGTATGGGCGCGGTTGTCGCCCATATAGCCACAGGATTGTGGGCGGAGTTGATCGGCGAAGATGTAGAGAAGGTTAGGCACAGATTACGCGCTTTCGTGTTCTGTCCGCATTGCGTTGAAGAAGCGCACATCGATCCGCGCCAGGTCAATTACGGTTTCTACTGGCTCTCCGCTGTATTCGCTGTGGAAACTCACGGGGCCTTCAAAGTTTAATTGATCCAGTGTTTTTACGACTGCGGGCCAATCGCCAAATCCCTGTCCCAGCCGCATTGTTCCACCCGTGGGCGTCCCCTGTACAGCGCGTCCCAGGGGTCGCTGGCGAATCAGGTCTTTAAATGCCAGGACTGAGAGATATTCGCGCACGATATCCAGTGCCATTTCTATGGGTTCGCCACATATCGACAGGTGTCCCGGGTCGGAGAATACGCCGATGTGTTCGGGGTTGAATCCCTTGACCACGTTCATGACGGCACACGAGTTTAGTCCCATTGATTTGCCCGAATGGTTGTGTACCACGGTTTTGACGCCGTGTTTTTCAGATAATTTTTCAAAGTCTTCCATCCAGCCCCGGATTTCATCCAGTTGATCCCAGTAGTGCTTCGCATCCGACCAGTGCCAGTAGCCGAGTTTTACATGCGCTACACCGGCTTCACCGAGAGCGCCGTAATAACGCTCGGCATAATCGATGTCCGGGCGGCTAAAATCACCGGGGGCGGTTACGAGTGGAATGCACAGGCCCGCGGCTTCAAACTGTTTGGCGGCTTCGGGCAGTGCTTTGTCGATATTGTCCGGGTTTACAGGATATCCCTCTCGCACGCACAAATCCGCGCCCTGTACACCTACGGATTGGAGAGATTCGATGATTTCGGGTATGTCCATGCCTTCGAGGTGTTTTGTGAACATGATGTAGGTGAGTTTCATTTTCTTTCCTTTCTCTGGTGTCGTTTGCATTTATGAGCACTTCAGGATACGCAATTGTGTGTCGAAAATCAATGGTGAGTTGAAAGCTCAAATCTTGACATGTTGTGAAAAATGTATATGTTGTCGTCAAATTGTTGTGAAAAATGACGAGAAGGTAGTCAAAAAACACGGTTTCGCATATTTCAGCATCCCGATGCAGAGGTCGTAAAAGGATATGAAGCTCAGTCGTTTTGCCATTTTTAAGCCTATCAGTACGATTATGATCGCACTTAGTCTCGTGGTGATGGGTTTTATTTCCCTGTTCAAGTTGCCGCTCGAATATTTGCCCAGCGTGACGTTCCCGGTTCTTTTTGTGTCTATTCGGTATCCTTCTTCGTCCCCAGAGGAAATTGAGCGGTTTATCACGCGCCCAATTGAAGAGGTATTGGGCACTATGCCCGGCATTGAAAGTATGGGATCCACATCCAATGAGTCTTCTTCGACCATTCGCCTGGAATTTGCAATGGATGCGGATATGGATCTCGTCGGCATTCATTTGCGCGATAGGCTCGATCAGGTTCGCGCAGATTTGCCCGAAGACGTGGATTATATTGGGATTAAAAGTTTCGATACCGAAGATATTTCGGCTCTCGAATATACTGTTTCGTGGATCGGTGAGGATCCCGAAGACCTTATCGCGGTTTATAACCAGCTCTTGTTGCCGCGATTGCAGCGGCTCGATGGCGTGGCAAGTGTCGAATTGAGGGGATTACAGCAAAAGGATCTCCTCGTCGAGGTCGATCAGCGGGCTATGACTGCGCACAAATTGGATTTTCGCACCATCAATCGCGCGCTTCGCAGAAATAATATCAATATTTCGGCTGGTTATGTCACCGATGGCGACAGGCGATTCGCTGTGCGAAGTGTGGGCGAGTTTGAGACCGTTGACCAGATTCGCAATCTGCCCATTCGCCCAAACCTGACGCTGTCCGATGTTGCAGCGGTTACGTACGATTATCCCCCCGCTCGTCGATTTGATCGCCTCGATGGCATACCTTCTCTTTATCTTTCTGTTTATAAATCTTCAACGGCAAATATGGTCGATGTTTGCAAGCGCGCCCGCGAAGAACTCGTCCGTATCAACGAGGAGGTTGGGAAAGATAAATTTAGAATGCTTCTGGTTCGAGATCAGTCAACGGATGTTATTGCCAGCATTACCAGCCTCAGCCAATCGGCGATTATGGGGGGACTTTTAGCCGTTATTGCCATTTTTATTTTTCTCCGCAACTTCCGCAGTACGCTCATCATTGGCTCTGCCATTCCAATTAGCGCGCTCACGGTGTTTCTCATGATGTATTTTTTGCGGCAATCGGGCGCTGATATCACTTTGAATTTGATCTCGATGATGGGGCTGATGGTCGCTATTGGGATGCTCGTGGATCCCGCTGTTGTGGCTCTGGAGAATATTTTTCGAAAATGTTTTGATGAAGGTCAGAGTGCAACACAGGCAGCGCTTGAGGGCAGTGAGGAGATTGGTCTTCCGGTTCTGGCTGCTACGCTTACGACTGTGTGTGTATTTGTTCCGGTCATTTTTGTGACTGATTCGGGCACTTCGCTCTTTATGCGGCAGTTCTCTGTGACAGTTGTCGTGTCTGTTATTGCATCGTTTTGTGTCGCGCTTTCCCTGATCCCATTGGCAGCCTCTCGTGCCTTTGATAAAGGTGGTCAAACTCTTGATCGCGTTCTCAAGAGCATTTTTGTGCTCGCGGCAAGTGTTGGGGTGGGCGCGTATATATATTATACGGATTTCAGTAAGGTCGATTATGGGGATATGTGGGACGCATTTGCGCGTACTATCGCTGGCTTGCCTTTATTTGCCCAAATTGGTTTTCCCGCGGCAATTGCACTGGCGATTTTTTTGTATTTTCGTTACCGCGGCATTGGTGCCAGAGCACTGTACGCGAGGGTGGTCGCCAATACTTTGCACTATCGCTGGGCAACGCTATCCGTTGCGTGCGTTCTTCTCTTTTTGGGTAATCACATTTATGGGAAGATCGAACAAGAACCCTTCCGCTATCAACCCACGCGCGCGATCAGGCTGACGGTGGAGATGCCCCGCACGTACGATTTGGCGCAGGCGAGTAAGACTTTCAAAATAGCCGAAGATATGCTCATTCCCCTGAAGGAGGAACTGGACATAGAGGCTATTGCGACGAAGTTCAATACGGGTAATCGCCAGGGAAAGAGAAATGCACTTTTGACCATTTATCTCACGTCTGCAGAAGAAAGCAAGTTGACGACGGATGAAGTGCAGCACAGGATCATCGCGCTTCTCCCGAAGGATATTCCCGGTGTGCGTTTCAGATCTCGCGGGGGTAAGTCAGGTGGGACCGCCGGGGTGGGTGTTGAACTCAAAGGGCGCAAGCAGGAAATTCTGGAGGTTCTGGCCGAGGATATTGAAATGAGTATGCAGGGCCTGCCCGGCGTTCACGAGGTTGAGACCAGTCTTGAGACGGGTATGGAAGAGATTCGCGTGGTTGTAAATCGCGAACGGGCACAGCGGTATGGCATTTCTCCGCGCGATATTGCTACGAATATCGCTTCGGCACTGGGGTCGCGCGGGGCTTCACACTTCAAAACACCCCATGGCGAGATCGATATTACCGTTCAACTCCGCGAAGAAGATCGCGCTAATCTCGAGCAGCTCAAAACAACGGCGTTTGAAAGTGATAAGGGCGGGATGGTTGCGTTCTCCAGTTTGGCCGATTTCAATCTCATACAGGGACCCAATGCCATTTCCCGCGAAGATCGCATGCCCACGCTAACGGTTTTTGCCAGTACAGAGCAAAAAGCAGTGTTCAGCGTCGGGCAAATTATGAAAGCGCGCATGGAAGATGTGCCTCTGCCTGAGGGATATACCTATCAGATGGACCGCCGATTCAAGTCTATGGATGCAAAACGGGATCAGGATTTTGAGACGATGATTTTCGCTCTGATTCTCATTTATATTATTATGGCTTCTCTCTTTGAATCTTATGTGCATCCGCTTACTATTATGTTCTGTATTTTCTTTGCATTTATCGGCGTCGCGCTCGGTCTCTACACCTTTAAGATCGCTATGGACAGCAATGCCAAGTACGGCCTTCTGGTGCTTTTTGGTATTGTGGTGAATAATGGCATTGTTCTGGTTGATCATATCAACAGATACCGAAAACAGGGGCTTGTTCGCCGCGATGCCATTATCCGCGGTGGTCAAGATCGTCTGCGTCCGATTATGATGACTGCCACGACCACTATTATTGGCCTGATGCCACTGGTTATTCCGATGCTTTTTGGCCATGCCGAAGGCACAGCCCGCCGCTGGGGTCCCATCGGTCTGGTCGTGGTATCGGGTTTGTCTATTTCAACAATTCTGACGCTTGTTCTCCTGCCCACGATGTATTCGCTTATGGATGACCTCTCCCAATTTGCCAGGCGCGTTGTCGCAGTGGCTCGTGCGCGATAGGATCGCGGATGAAAAAAGTACCTTCGAAGAGCACTGTTCTGTCAAAAGTGACGCGGCGATCCCTGATAATCGGTCTGGCTATGGCGGCGTGGGTCAATTTTTGGCCCGTGTACGCGAGTCTGGTGCTGCATTCCACGCGCGCTGACCACGCGCATTTGTCTGTGGCTCTGCTCATTCCGTATTTGTTTTTGCTGGTGGGCAATCTGTTTCTGGGACGGCGCAGTTTGTCGCCTTCTGAGTTGCTGGTCGTGTGTTGCATAGGCATAGTGGCTGCGTGTATGCAGGGTGAGTGGTTGTCGAATTATTTTCTCGAAGCGCTTACTATGCCGCACTATTTTGCGTCAGCAGAGAACCGGTGGGGCGAGTTGCTGTTGCCGCATTTGCCGGGGTGGGCTGTGGTAAATGATCGCACGGCTGTGACGCATTTTTATGAGGGATTGCCGCCAGGGGAAGGGTTTCCGTGGCGTTTGTGGATTGCCCCGCTGTTCTGGTGGGGCACTTTTTTGGGTGCTATACTGGGTGTCAATCTCTGCTTGAGTGTGATTTTGCGAAGGCAGTGGATGGCGCATGAACGGTTGGCTTTTCCCGTGGCGCGCGCGCTTTTGGAACTGACGGGTGTGTCTGGGACACACGGTACGCTTTCATCTCTGGTGCGGTCGCGTTTTTTTGTGGTGGGATTTTCGGTCACCTTTCTGATTATTTGCTGGTTTATACTCACCTGGTTTTATGTGGCTGTGCCGCCACCGCCCATTTTGAGTGGCAATTTTGCGGCTAAATTGTTGCCACTTGCGCGGGGTTTTCCGCCTTTTGAGTTGCGGTTCAGTATTTTGACACTGGTGTTTGGTTATTTCACGAATCTGGAAGTGCTGTTTTCTATCTGGTTTTTTCACTTGCTGGCTATTGTACAGGCCGGGGTGTTTAATCGCATTGGTCTGGAAGTGGGTAGCGTGGATCCGTGGGGGTCTTTTCACGCAGCGGTGGGATGGCAGAGTTTTGGGGGGATGATCGTCTTTGTCGGCTGGGGCATGTGGATTGCGCGGTCGCATTTGCGGGATGTTTTTCGCAAAGCGTTCTGGGGCGATGATCGCGTGGATGATACCGAGGAGTTGATGTCGTATCGAACCTCTGTGTGGATGATGCTGGGCTGTTCTGTATATCTCCTGCTGTGGTTGAAAAGTGCGGGTATGGCTTGGGGACCCATTCTGGCATTTTATTTTGCCACACTGGTCTTGTATTTGGGATTGGCGCGGATTATGGTGGAGAGCGGGCTTATTTTTTTGCGCGGGCCGATTACGGCACAGGCTTTTACCTGGCATTTGTTCGGTGTTTTGGGCATGGGGCCGGGCAGTGCGGTGATTTTGACGCTGACCAATGCATTTGCATGCGATGCCAAGACGTTTGCGATGACGCCTATGGCGCATGTGCCGAGGTTGGGGATGGCGATAAATCGCAGGTTGCGCAAAGTGCTCGCGCCGGGGGTGATGCTGGGGGCATTGATTGGGGCTGCAACAGCGGTGGGATTTATTTTGTATTACGGCTATTGCGTGATGGGGAGTTATAATTTTGGGACTGTGAGTTTTCGGGGTATTGGGGCGCTGAATCTGGCGGGGTTTAACCGGCTCGCCGCGGGGCGCATTCAAGCCGGGACTATGGGGATGAGTTGGGATCGTATCGGTTTTTTGGGGATTGGCGCCGCATTTACGGGCTTGTTGTTTTTCTTGCGGTATCGGTTTCCGGGTTTTCCACTTCATCCGATTGGGTTTACGATTTCAGCTTCTGCACCGCTTCGCAATACGACACTGACGATTTTTCTTGTTTGGGCTTTGAAGACGATTGTGTTGCGGCTTGGTGGATTGGAGCGCTATCGCAGGTTGACACCGCTTTTTCTGGGGATGATGGTTGCTTATATGGCGGGCACGGCAATCGGTGTTGTTGTGGATTGGATCTGGTTCCACGGACAGGGACATATGATCCATGTTGCGTGGTGAGTGGACGAATAGACGAATAGACGAATAGACGGAGCGGGGTACAACTGGCCGTATCTCAGGCCAGTTCATCAGCGAATCAGCAATTCATCAATGTGATTAGCCGATATAAATTGGGGATTGTCTCCCGGTGGTCGCCCTGGATATAATAGCTTTCGCCGCCGTCGCGCACGGTGCGAACGAGGATGGTTTTGAAGGGGCGATAGTAGTAGCGGGGGTCGGTTTTGGGGGCTTCGGTGTCGAGGTCGTCGCCGAGGGGGATGAGGTCGAAGACAGCCGTGGTAAATTTGGCGATGCTGCGACCTTCCTGGCGGGCGACATTGCGGGCCATGGTGAGGGCTTTGAGATAGATTTCGGGTCCCATGATGGCCGTGCCGATGTTGAGGAGGACGCCGCCTTCGAGGTGGGAGATGGATTCTGTGAAGATTAAGAAGTCGGTGTAGGTGCTTGCGCCAATTGCGGCACCGTCGCAGTTGGGGTGTTCGTGGACGATGTCATAACCGATGCTGACGTGTGTGGTGATGGGGATGTTGAGTCGGACTGCAGCGGCAAAAATGCTGATGTCTTTGTGTGGGTAATTGCTTTCGAGGATGTCGCGCCCGACCGCTTCGCCCAGTCCAATGCCTTTTTGCGCCGCTGTTTGGGCAATGAGGTTGAGGTCGCCGGTTTCTGTCCACAGTCCAAATTCTCCGGTGCGGATATATCTGCCCACGCTTTCGGTGGTTGCGCCGATGCGGGCAAATTCGTAGTCGTGAATGGCGCAGGCACCATTGCCCGCAATATGGGTGATGAGGCCGCGTTCCATCAGGTCGATGAGATAGCGCGCGGCGCCGGCGCGAATGACGTGGGCGCCGATCATGAAGATGACCGCGCGATTGTTTTGCCTGGCGCGTACAATGTGATCTGCGACGATGGGAAGGTTGGGGTTGTCAAAGGGAGGTATTGGCGCGTCGAGGTCGGGAATTTGATCGACAGAGAGGTCGTGTTCCCGCTGGTCGAGCGGGCGGAGTTTGAGTTTGGAGCGGTCGAAGGTTTTGTAGGGCATGTTAGGGATTTTTAGATGTATTGGTATTCTTTCATCGCGGGATGCAAAAATTCAAAATCATGGACGCCATCATCGGTTTTCCATCTGCCTACGGAATCGGGACGCACGATCACTTTGCCCAATGGAAATCCGAGGAATGCCTCTACTCGCGCAAATGTCTCTTCCTGATTTAATATCGCATCCTCAAATCGCACGGTGATACAGTGTTTGGGCACGGGCGTGGATTTCATGATTTCATACTGATATAACCAGGAAATCGCCCGCCGTTTGCGTATGTCATCTGTTTGTGGATATTGAATATCGAAATCGCTCAAATCATCTGTTTTATGCCCACTCAAAATACAATCGCGCGGGTCGCGCACCCAGTGAATATATTTTGCATCGGGAAACATGCGTACAATCCACGGATAGACCAGTGTGGTCTCGGGTAATTTCCATCCGTAGTTCTCGTACCGATTTCTGGGGGGAAGCACGTCTTGCAAATAGGTTTCGACGAGGTGGATAAATTCGGGGTCGATGTCCATGGTGTGCAGGTCATCAAAATCCCACGATAATCCGCCATTCCATTTTACGTATTTTGCCATTACGCGGCACGCATCGTACAGCGCCTGGGGAGGCATTTTATCGCCCGATGCATTGATCAAGCGTCCCATGTACATACCGCTGGCATAGAGCGTGTGGGAGATCAAGCGCGTGCCCGAATGCCCACGTCCGATAACTGTGACTAACGACAATGTTTCCTCCTTATAGATTTTTTTCAAACTCGTTTTTTATGCGAATTTTGTCGGCTGCATTTCCAAAGCCCAGGCTGAACCATCCTTCGTAGCCCATGGCGTTTAAGCGTTTGAGAAGCGCGTCAAAGTCGATTGTGCCTTCTCCCGGTACCAGGTGTATTTCGTAATCGCCATTGTTGTCATTGATGCGTACCTGGCCGATGTTATCTACGCCAAAGGTATCGAGAAATCCATCCCAGCCTTCGGGTACGAGATGTCCGTGCGCGACGTTGAAAGCCCACTTGAAGTGATCGGATTGAATGGCATCAAAAAACCATTGCGTCTCTTCAACATTGTGCGGCAAGTAGTGAATCTCGGCGTGTTCGGGTTCCAGGTTGTGGTTTTCAAAATAGATCGCGATATCGGTTTTTTCCGCCCGATGTACCAGTCGTTTCATGCGTTCCATGACGGCATCTCGGCGCGAGGCTATATCGCCAAAGTGATAGCCCCCATGGCCGACGATCCAGCCACATCCCAACTGAACTGCCAGATCAAAATTGGCGTTTACATAGACATCGACTGCTTCGGATAGAATTGGGACATATTCGGCATTGTTAATGGCGGAGGAGGGATGTACGCCGATCTGCACTGCGTGTTTTTCACACAAATCTCGAATGCGTTTTACGCGCGCATTGTCAAAAGAAGCGAGATTATTTGGGGGCATGTCGGCCTGAAAGTCGATATAGCGAAATCCATTTTCTGCACCCCATACAATGCCTTCTTCAAGGGGTGTGGTTCTGTCCATGTTGTATCCAAATCGTCTGCTCACTATTGCCTCCCTAAAGATGTAAAAAAATCATTATCCAATTAATGCCTGGTACACGAGTGTCTTGAATTCAGCGCGAATGCGGTAATAATTTGCGGGCATAAATTGCGTGAGCAATAGCCCGACGAGTTCTTCTTCATAATCGATCCAGAACGCTGTTGTTGCCGCACCGCCCCAGCGAAATGTTCCCACACTGCCGGGACCGCCAGCGGCTGCATCGAGCAAAATCGCGCCTCCCAGTCCAAAACCCTCACCCGATAGATTTGCCAGTCCCAGAGAGATGGGCATCAATTCGTCGGGCACGTGGTTCATTGTCATCAGTTCGACGGTTTTGCGTCCCAATAGTCGTACGCCTTGAAACGCGCCCCCATTGAGCATCAGGTGGCAGAAGCGGATGTAATCAGAGGCTGTGGAGACCAATCCGCCGCCACCGGAGAAGAATTTTTGCGGACTGGAAAATTTGCTGGTCGCAGGGTCGTCAATTACTCGAATCCCACCTTCTTGTGCCGGGCCGTAATTTGTTGTAAACCGATGTCCCTGTCCCTCGCGTACCCAAAATTCCGTGTCTTCCATGTCGAGGGGATCTAAAATTCGCTCTCTGAAAAACGCATTGAGCGGCATGCCGGAGATGACTTCGACAAAATGCCCGAGCACGTCGGTCGATACGCTGTAGCGCCAGGCTGCACCCGGTTGATTCGCCAGGGGTAGCGTTGCCAGTGTTTGCACCATTTCTTTTGTCGAATGGTCTGGCCGATTAATTTTTGCCTGGTTATACATTTGTTCGACGGGGGAATTGCCCATAAAACCATAGGTCATCCCCGATGTGTGGGTCATTAAATGGCGAATCGTGATTTCTCGCTCCAGGTCCTCTGGTGGAGCGTCTGTACCGGCGAAGACTTTTACATCTTTCAATTCTGGAATATAATTCGATACGGGATCATCCAGTTGAAAAAGTCCCTCTTCATAGAGCATCATGGCCGCGACAGTTGTGATGGGTTTGGTCATGGAATAAATCCGAAAGATCGTATCGCGTGTTGTGGGTACTTTTGTGTCTTGCGTCCCGAAACAAGAAAAATGTGCGATTTTGCCCTGCCGACAAACCATCGTTATGATGCTGACGAGTTTGTCTTCGTCGATATATCGTTGCATCAGGTGGTTGATGCGGTGCAAGCGCGTAGCCGATAGTCCCACTTCTTCTGGTGCAACGGTGGGAAGTCCTGGATCACTGTTCAAAATTCGCTCCTTTCGCGTAAAATATATTTTTCTCAAGACGCTGTGCCGTTCAGTCCATCCACCAGGTCCTGTGGAATGGACGCCACGTGAATCTGGGGCTGTCCGCTCAGGTCGGATGTGAATACCAGCCACCGCATATCCGGGGAGGCATAGGCGTGCGGATGCGCTTTTTTGACGAGGATTGAGGTGCGGGCGTCGCATACGACCGCATTTTTTCCCGTCTGGATGGATCCCAGTATGAGGTTGCCGGATCCCTGCCAGTCATCGGCAAAAAAGTACTGGCCGCACGGAGATGTCCCCAGGTGATTAAACCGGTACCCGCGCGAGACGATTCGGGGCGGTTCCCCGGCTTTTACTCCCAGCAGATTGCCCTTTTCGGCGGTGTAGTCGCCTTCTGCAAAATACCATTCTTCGGGGCTGTGTAGCCCACGGGCGTTCGGGGCACGGACTGTGAGCAAGATCTCGTTGGTTCCCGCAATCCAGGCCTCGTGTCCCACGATGCTGGGCGTATAAGGTTCCCCTACCTGCAACCGCGTCACCTTTCCGCTGGGGATGTCCAGGAGAAATTCTGTGGCGCCCTGCTCCCCGAAGATTACTGCTCTGGTACCGTCGGGTAGCACCTTGCACCCCCGGTTGTGCTGTACCATAATTTGCTTGCCCCAGGTGGGCTCAAACTGGGTGTGGGGGTTGCAAATATCCGGATCGGTGTGGATGAGATCTCGCGTGCCGGTCTTCAAATCCAGCAGTTCGATTCCGAACATCTGGGGTTCCAGGCTGAGGGTGACGCCATAGGCGTAGTAGCGCTCGTCGGGAGATACCGTATCCATCCCCCGGTGCTGAAAATCTTCGGGAAATTCGAAGATCACCTCCCATTCGCCCGTGGCGAGATCCACCCGCCGCAGTTCCAGGCATTTTCCCTCCCGAACATGGCGGTAGTAAAAGATTCCGGTGTGGCTCATCCCCGGTGCCCGCAGCCCCTGTCCTACAATTTCGGTCTTCCATGTCCCGAATTCGCAGATCACATATTCGTTATAATTCGGACCGGGTTTCGGGTTTTGCCGTTCGTACACAAAAACCCGGGAGTCCGCCGAACAGTAGGGTTGTTCGCAGTAAATATTGGATTTTTCGAGTGGGTCGTCGGTGATCTGATAGACGACAGCGCCGCTTGTATCTTCCTCAAGTATCCTGGCCATAGCTGGTCTCCTTTTCTATAGTCCTCTTGGTCCAGGCGGTCAATGTCCCGTTATGGCTCAATCAGATTGTCGTTAATATAGTCCCAGTTGAAATCAAATCCCAGACCTGGTAGCTGGGGGATGATGACATTGCCGTCATCATCCATGGGATCGACGATGGAATTCAAATAGGGCGGTGGGGTTTCGTAGTCGAAGTCGGGACGCAAGAGGCCGCGTTCATAGTATTCACAGGTTGCTTCTGTTGTTGCGCCCAGGATTTGAATGTTTGCCCATCCGCCATAGTGCATTTCACACTGAATGCCGAAGGCTTGGGCTACGTTGACCATTTTGTAGCATCCCGTGATGCCGCCATAGTTTTGGTCGATGCGCAGCATGTCAGATGCGCCCTGGAGTACCCATTCGGCGCGCGTGAAGACGCCGCCGGGAATGTGTTCGGGTGAGAGAATGGCGATGTCCAGTTCGCGGGTCAATCGTCGATATGCTTCTGTCCGCGTTTCTACCATGGGGTGTTCCAGCCAGTAATAGTTTAGTTTTTCCAGTTCGCGGCCAACCCACAAAGATTGCTCCAGGGTATATACGCCGAAGGGATCGAGCATTAAGACCATGTCATCACCGACGGCTTCGCGCACAGCTTTGCATACTTCTATATCTTCTTTGGGAAATCCGGGTACCTGTGGGGCAGGTTCCCAGGTGTGTGGGTTCCAGCAGATGTACGCGTGAACTTTGTATGCTTTGTATCCCTGTTTTTTGCATTCGAGTGCATGTCCGGCATAGTCTTCGGGTTTGCCGATGTTTGGATAGGTGCTGGCATAAGCTTTTACTTTGTCGCGGGCACCACCGAGGATTTTGTGTACGGGCAGGTCAACCATTCTGCCCAGCAGGTCCCAAAGGGCGCAATCGACTGCGCCCATGACATGCTCTGGCAATGAATGACCGAAGGTGACCAACTGGTCCATCCAGTTCCAGATGGTTTCACGGGATAGGGGATCTTCACCGATCAACATGCGTTTGATCGGACCTTCGAGGTATCGCCGGTCGCCGCCAACCATATATCCTTCAAGCCCTTCATCAGTTACGATTTTGAAGATCGAACTGGTCGATTCTTTTTGTTCTTCTCCCCAGATGCCGTAGCCCCACTTACTCGGTCGAGACCTGCCACCTGGCGTGCGGAATGTAATTACTTCGATGTCTGTAATTTTCATGGGGTCCTCAATTCAAAAGACAGAAAGGTATACAGATTATTCGCGATGTTTCAAATTAGCTTCTTATATGGAAAAATCAAGGTTGACGTACTCCCCCCCTGTTCATTTTCGAAACACAAAAAGGCTTACAAAAATTCTTGTAAGCCTTTTTTTATTTATGGTGGGCGATACTGGATTCGAACCAGTGACCTCCTGCTTGTAAGGCAGGCGCTCTAACCAACTGAGCTAACCGCCCGGATAATGTTAAATCTATTACGCATCGGTTGATGGCTCATTTTCTTTTTTGTCACTGAGCAAGGCTATTGGGATCAATACGCAGTAACCGAGCACGAGCAGCAGCGGGGCAAGGGTAAGAGACATAAATCCATCGACTGGCGGTAGCGAGAGAAAAACATAGCCCAGGGCAATGATGGCAAGCCCAAGTCCAAAAAGCCACATATTCCGTTCCGTATAGGGCAACTTTGGCCGGGGTTTGGGGGTGCGGTGTTGTCGCGCTCGGCGAGGAGGCATAATAGAATTCCTATCGACGTTCTGCAATGCGGGCAGCACGGCCGCGCAGATTGCGCAGGTAATAAATTTTTGATCGCCGCACTTTACCGCGACGCAATACTTCAATTTTAGCTATGCGAGGCGTGTGCAGTGGAAAGATGCGCTCTACCCCAATACCACCCGTGCTAATTTTGCGAACCGTAAATGTCGCGTGAATACCCGGTCCTCGGCGCTGGATGACCACACCCTCAAAAAGCTGGATGCGTTCTTTTTCGCCTTCTACCACGCGGACGTGTACGCGCACGGTATCGCCGGCTTCAAACTCGGGCACATCATCGCGCAGTTGTGCTTCGGAAACAGTTTTCAAAATGGCATCCATGATTTACATACTCCTGAAAAAAATTAACGTTCAATACGAATCAACGAATCAACGAATCAACGAATCAACGAATCAACGAATCAACGAATC
>JAPPAB010000147.1 GCA_026705765.1 Gemmatimonadota bacterium | reverse complement strand
GTATTCGTAGCGGTTGAATTTCATGTAGGGACGGTCGGGGTGATAGTTGCGTATGTCTTTGTAGTTTTTGGTGCGTACGCAGCGGATGCGATCTACTGTGCCGTCACACCGGTCGCGTGCTGAGTAGATTTCGCTGCGGGATTTTGCATCGGGACCGAGGAAGATGTTGCCTTCCATTTCTGGGGGGACTTCTAAACCCGCGAGCGAGAGTGCGGTGGGCGCAAGGTCTATGCCGCTGACGAGTTCGTCGCTTACGACGCCTGCGTCGATGTGTCCGGGCCAGCGCACAATACAGGGTATGCGGATGCCGCCGTCGTACAGGAATTGTTTGTCGCGGATGTGCGCGCGTCCGTGATCGGCGATGAGGAAGACGATGGTGTTGTCGGCGACGCCTTCGTCTTCGAGGCGCTGGAGTACCTGGCCGACTTTGCGGTCGAAGACCTGAGCGCTTTCGAGATACATTGCCCAGTCTTTTCTGATGAGGGGATGGTCGGGATAATAAGGTGGGATTTCTACGGCGTCGGGATCGACGGGGTTTTGCGGGTCGGGCGTGAAGTTGCGATGGGTGTCGGTGATGTTGTTCTGGGCGTAAAAGGGCTGGCCCTCGGCGCGCTGGGTCCAGTCGATGCCGTCAAAGACGCCATTGCGCTGGAAGTTGAAGTCGGTTTTGCCGGGTTTGTCAAAGGGCGGTCCCGGGCTGTTGCAGGTGTAATATCCCGCATCGCGGAAGTAGTCGGTGATGAGGCGAATGTGTTCGGGCAATGGGGTGTCGCGCTTGCTGCGGTGGTTGTGCGCGCCAAAGCTGGTTTGATAGCGGCCGGTGATGATGGCCGATCTGCTCGGGGAACACACCGGGCAGGTGACAAACGCATTTGTGAATAGCGTGCCTTCCGATGCGAGTTTGTCGATGTTGGGTGTTTGCACGGCTGGCGTGCCATAGCAGGCGAGGTTGGGATAGAGGTCTTCGCCATAGATCCAGAGGATATTGGGTTTATCGGGCATGGTGAGAGGTCTTTCTATGTTAGATGATAGGTTCCTGTTTATCGCGCGCCGCACGCTTGCAAGCATGCTTGCATGTGTCCGCGGGCTTCCGCGCCGATGATGCAACACTGTTCCAGGCTGTGTCCCTGTGCTCTTGTGCCGATGACTTCGAGGTTGACGGGTCCGTCGTAACCGTTTTCGTGCAGGACGCGGATATAACCGACGAGGTCAATGTCGCCGCGACCATTGGCCTGGTTTGCAGGGTCACCGGGACCGCGTTCGCGGCCTTTGCAGTCGCGGATGTGGACGTGTTTGACGCGCGAGACAACGGCTGCGATGGCTTCTACCGGGTTTTCGTTCGCGCGGTGGATGTGCGAGGGGTCCATGTCAATGCCAAATGCGGGGGATGAGATGGCTTCCATCACCCGCAGGGTGGTTGGGGTGTTGTAGATGGATGCGCCCACATGGGCTTTGACGCAGAGGGTTACGCCGTATTTTTCGGCCATGTTGGCGAGGTTGCCGAGGGAGTCGATGCTTTGCTGGAAGGTTTCTTCGTCATCTGATTTCCCACCCGGACCGCAATTGACGACGGGGATGCCGGCTTCGTTTGCAGCACGAAAGGCTTTTTCCATCATTTCAGGGTCTTGTCTGGGTTGTTCCATGGCGAGGAGTTCGAGGCCGTATTCATGTCCCAGACGCCTGGCTTCCCGGGCTGTTTCGCGCCAGTTGTCGAGGACGAGGTGCTGGCTCATGCCGCCAATTGCCGCGACTTCTATGCCGTCGTATCCTGCCATGGCCGTGTACTTAAAAGCGGTTTCCATGTCCCACGCGCCAAAAAGAACAGAGTTGAGTCCGAGTTTCATGTTTCCTCCTGTAAGGGTTTATTGATTCTGCATCGCTGGCAGATCTGTGCGCGATCCGCGCACGTCTATCGCTTCTTTGGAGAGCCGAGCCTGGGGTGCTTCGCCATTTAAGATTCGCTCGAAATCATCGCCGATTACTTCGGCGACTTGCAAGTTCGCATCTCGCGTGCGTCCGGCAATATGGGGTGTGTGTACCACATTGTTCCGATTGCGCAATAAGTCGTCTGTGGGCACTGGTTCATTGTCATATACGTCAAATGCGCCGGCGAGTTCGTTGGCGATAATGCGTTCCCGCAATGCGTCCATATCGACGGCATGTGCGCGGGTGGTGATTACGACCAGGCTGCCTTTGCGCAACCGATAAATGCGTTCCCGCGATAGGATTTTTCTGGCAGATGGCGTTGGCGGTATGGTGACGACGACTATCTCGCATTCATCTACGAGGGTGTCCATTTCCACGCCTTCTACGCCGAGTTCATCCAGGCGCGATTTTGGAATAAATGGATCGTAGCCCAGTACGCGCGAGCCGAGTGCGTTGCACCACATTGCCATCCGTCCGCCGATTTGTCCCAGTCCCATGACGCCGACGGTTTTGGTTCCCAATGTGCCGTTGATGAAGTCTGGGTTGTCGCAAAATTGCGCGTATTTAAAATTCCACAGGCGTTCCCCCGATGCCATGCGTTTGTGCCATTGGGGTATCAAGCGCAGGGCATTTAATGTCAGGGCGAGTGTGATTTCTGCGACAGATGCCGCCCACGCGCGCGTGCCATCAATGATGGGGATGTCGCGTTCAAACATGCCATCGACCGGAAGATTGCGATGTCCCCAATTATCCAGCACGCCCCCCACGGCTTTTAATTCGGGCGCGCGTGCCAAACACGCTTCTGTCAACTGTCCGCCGAATAGCGCGATGGCAGATACATGCGATAAATCCGTCAATTCTGAAAGTGGTACGCCGCGTTCTACCTGTACTATGCGCACTTCGTCTAATTCATTTAGCCGCGCTATCAGTGCCTCTGGCACATACGGCCATGATCGTTCCAAATTTTCCGTCCGGGCAAACAGAATCGCCATTATCCATCCTTTCTATTGTAATTGTAGCCTACGGCGCGAGCATCAGGGCGATGCCATGTGGGTTAACCAATCCAGAGGTGACGAGGGCTTCGGGACTGGAGCCATCGAGATTGGCACGCCAGATTTTACCGTCATCGACGTTACCGGTGCCCGCATCTATCCAGTACATCTTTTGGGGATCGCCTGTCAGGTCCAGAGCTATGTCGCGCGGAGCAGTGGCAGGGCCGGCGAGTGACTGTCCACCGAATGTTCTGGTGTTGAGGATATCTTCTGTACCAGAACCATCTAAATTGGCACGCCGGATTCTATCTCTGACGATGTCTGTCCAGTACATTTTTCCCGCAGCTACATCCAGAGCAATGCCTCTTGGAACCCGCAAGAAGTTTTGGAAGGTGAGGAGGGTTTCGACGTTGGAGCCATCGAGGTTGGCGCGCTGGATTTTATCGTCCTGAAGTGGGTTGGGGGCACCCGTGCCAGAGTCTGTCCAGTACATTTTTCCCGCGGCTACATCCAGGGCGATGCTCTGCGGATTAACCAATCCAGAGGTGACGAGGGCTTCGGGACTGGAGCCGTCGAGGTTGGCGCGCCAGATTCTACCATTATCGACATTGGCCCTGCCCGCATCTACCCAGTACATCTTTGGGGGATCGCTTGCCAGATCCAGAGCAATGCCACGCGGGGTGGTGGCCGGACCGGGAAGTGACTGACCACCGATTGTTCTGGTATCTATGATCAGTTCTATGTCAGAACCATCGAAGTTGGCACGCCGAATACTATCTGTGACGGAGTCTGCCCAGTACATTTTTCCCGCGGCTACATCCAGAGCAATGCCCCTTGGAATTCGCAACGCGTTGTCGTAGGTAAGGAGGGTTTCAACGTTGGAGCCATCGAGGTTGGCGCGTTGAATTTTATCATCCTGTAGAGGGTTGTCGCTACCCGTGCCGGAGTCTGTCCAGTATATTTTGCCCATAGCCTCAGGCGCAGGAGCTGCTTTGCCAAAGCTCCCGGCGAATATCAGAAAGTCGCCAAATCCGACCTCGCCGTCGCCATCCAAATCGAATTGGGCTTCATACCTCTCATCGCCCTGACGAGCCCCGAATTTGCCGACAAAGAGCAAGAAGTCGGTAAAATCGACCGTGCCACTCGCATCAAAGTCCGGATTACCCGATTGCGACTCAATCCTGGCCTGAAGCGGTTGCGTTAGCAGACCGATGGATAGGATTGCAAGGATTAATAGGCGCATGGTTTCCTCCCTCTTGTTGGAGCTTTGGCGGTTTGGTGGGGTATGATAACATGAGAGACATGGATTTGGCAAATAAAAATAATCATGATGCCCGAACGCGAGAATCTGTCTTTGATTCCCGTGCATTCGGCTGTACATAAATTTTTTGACTTATGCGTTCTGTATGTTATCATGCGTCAGACATAAACCACAACCTATCAGGAGATTTGACTATGAGTAGCAAAGTTGCAATTGTCACTGGCGCGGGTAGCGGGATTGGCAAACATACCACGCTTGCCTTTTTGGATGCGGGATATTCTGTGACCCTGGCAGGACGACGGGAAGAAACTTTGAATGCCACGGTAAGTGAAGCGGGTGTAGATGATTCTAAAACGCTTGTTGTGCCGACAGATGTTGGCGATCCAGCGTCTGTGGCAAATCTTTTTGCACAGACAAAAGAGAAATTTGGACGCCTGGATGTACTTTTCAATAATGCGGGTGTGGGCGCGCCTGGCGTCAATCTCGAGGATTTGACTTTTGAGCAATGGCAAACGGTCGTCAATACCAATTTAACGGGTGTCTTTCTGTGTATTCAGGAGGCGTTTAAGATTATGAAAGACCAGACGCCCCGGGGTGGGCGGATCATCAATAACGGATCGATATCGGCGCACGTTCCCCGTCCAAATTCTGCGCCTTATACGGCGACCAAACACGCGGTGTCTGGTCTGACCAGATCCGCTTCGCTCGATGGGCGCAAATACGATATCGCCTGCGGACAAATCGATATTGGCAATGCAGCGACCGATATGACCGAGCGCATGAAAAACGGCGTTCCGCAAGCCAATGGATCTACTCTGGTAGAACCTACGATGGATGTCAGGGGCGTTGCACAAGCCGTGCTCAATATGGCGAGCCTTCCGTTAGATGCAAATGTTCAGTTTATGACGATTATGGCGACCAAGATGCCTTATATAGGTCGCGGATAAAAAAAGACCGGACGCTTTGTCCGGTCTTTTTAGTTGATACCATGGGAGAGGGGTTACATCCCCAGCATGTATGAGACTTTTATGAGAACGGCCCGGTTTCTTTCATTCCATTGTCGCAAGACATCTCGATCATCCAAATTATGATCGTAAGTCACATCAAAGCCCTGGTCATAGACAAAGTAAATATCACTGCCGGGGCGGAAGCGGTAATTTAGCAATACGTTTACGCTGGCCTGTTCGCGGTCATTATTCCACTGGGCGAATAGTTTGACATAAAAGTCCGTGGAGAATGAATAGATCAAGCGGTTGCTCAATACCTGAATATTGAAGTTGCCCTGGGGCAAGCGCAGCCAGTTGACTTCGTAATCCGTTTCAATCGAAAGTTTCCCAGAAGGTCTGTAGCTGTTTTCGAGTGAAAGTTTATATCGCTTGCCGGTGTAATAGTTGCCGATTTCAATATCGAACTCGGGGCGGACTTTCCGCGAGCGGCTCGGATAGGGACCGGTTCTGAATTTTGTAAAATTGTATGTGCCGTGTGGGATAATTATATCTGGTCGTTTTTTCGATGGCTTGAATGTGCGCTCGACCACGTCGTGTGTCCGCGTAAATTCGACCCGATACCAGTCTCCGGCATTGAAGCGCGTATAAGTAGCGACCTGCAAATCCCAGAATTTGACTTTATTTGTTGGGTCACTGGGATCTGCAAAAAGCCGAAATCGCGGTCCCGTGGAAATATAGCGAATGAGATTCGTGTTGGCGGGTATTCGCGCCCTGAATTGTGCCTCGTATCGCCTGAGTCTTTGCAATCCTGCGCGGCGGTTGACAAATCCAGCTTTGGGTAGAAAATGCTCTCCAATATCGACGTATTTTAGCGTGCTGGAATAAACACCCCCCGAATAGGTAGCCTGTAAAAATCCCGCAGCCCCTGTTTGCGCATCTTCAGCAGAATCCCAGGTTTGCGCGTAAAATCCCTGAAAATTGAGGGCGTTGGATGGTGAAAAGCTGAAATCAAGCCCAGCAGCGCGGTTGTATTGGTCCCAACCTGTGTCTGGAGCACGGGTTTGTTTGTTCACGACAACGGCACCGATATTTGATCGCGCTATCACGTCGTGTTTCAGGCGTAACACCGAGAAATTGCTGCGCTGGACAAATGTATCATCATGAAGCGTTTTGGAATCCGTCAATACATTCAATGCGCCAATGCTCGTCTTGCCAGCTTTGCCCGCCAGTTTGCTGCCCAAAAGAATGGGTACGGGTTCCCCCGATTCCAGGCCGATTCGACGGCTGTAAAATAAAATAGTAGGTGGGCGGCTATCTCCGCCGCGTCTCGTGGCGGCTTCACCAAAGTCAAAGAGATTGGATCCCTCCAGGAAGAATTCGCGCTTTTCGGGGAAGAATTGCGAGAATTGCGTCAGGTTTACTTCCTCTTGATCACCTTCCACCTGGGCAAAATCTGTATTGTAGGACAGGTCCAGTATCATGTTGGGCGTGAGGCCATATCGCACATCTACACCGGATTCAAAAGTCTCCTGTACAGATGGGTCATCCGCCTGCAAATCTTTTAGTGCGCCGGGCAATACATAGGGTTTGATCTGAAATACGCGGCGGGTTTTTAAGGATTTAAGTCCTCTGAGTTCTGCGAGGTCTGTTGTGCGATAGCGCTGCGTTGGTGATGTCGATCTTTGTCCTATCATCAATGCTGTTGATTCGGTTTTGCGGGCAATAAATCGCGCGAGGTTAATACCCCATACCGCATCTTCTTCGTCCTTAAATCGCAGTTGGTCAAATGGAATCGCGACCTCAACCGACCAGCCTTTGTCGTGCCGGTGTCCTTTGGCTTCCCAGATGCAATCCCAATCATCGTTGTAGGTGCGGCCTTCTCGCGATAAGATCAGATCGCGTTTTGCGCCGAGGGAGTTGACGAAGAAGAATGCTCCGGTCTGGCGGTCGTTATAAGTATCCAGAAGAATTTGCACATTGTCATCGCCCCATACTTCGGAATCGCGTCGCATGTTGTTTGCCACGATTTTGTGTGGCTCGGAATCAAAACATTCAAATCCGAAATAGATTTTTGTCCTGTCGTAAACAATGCGGGCTGTTGTGCGTTCGGTGCTCGGCACCCAGTAGCCCGGGTCGCGCTGGACAAATCCCTCGATGGGTTTTGTGTTTTGCCACGCAGGGTCGTCCAAACGCCCGTCCAGTTTGGGACCTTTATCCACGCGGGTGGCATAAACAGCGCGCGGTGCATCGTCAGAAGTGTGCGTTGTGACAACGCGTATGCGATCCGCTACCTTTACGGGTGAGCCGTTTTCTTCGACTACGCGAGCGACGAGTACGTCGTCGTCGAGTTTTTTGATGACCTGAAGCGTTGACCCATTGTCCATCTGCAATTGGCTTCCCAGGGATGCCGCTCCGTTGAGTCCAGATACATAAGCGAGATCGCCCGTGATTTCTTTTACAATACCGGCTATGTCATCACTATTAGCCGACGGCGCGCAAATCGCTATACAGATAAGCCCAAGCAAGCACGCTCTGATCATATTTTTGCTCCTGAGAAAGTGGTCCGTAGCCAGTATTCACCGCCCAATTCCAGTAGGGCGGAATGACTATAAGTAAGTTTTTACTTACTTATACATAATGTAACGAAAAATAAAATTTTCGCACTATTTTTTTTAAATAAACGGTTGACGGTCAATGGTTAGCGGGCGACCACAGGGGGGCGCCCCTACAAAATCACAATATCATTGTAAGGGACGGTCCTTGTGCCGTCCCAGCCTTGATCAGTACATATTGTCTTTGGTCGTAATGGAGCACCAGCGAGAGTTGAACAGGTTTTGGAACAGAATATCTCGTGCAGCAGGTGTGCCGATCTGTTTCAGCAGATATGCGGCGTAAAAACGGTTGTAGCGGTTTTCGTCTTCGAGCATTGTTGTCAGTGCTTCAACTGCAATATCGCCCGATTTTTCGAATTTTGCAAGGGTGAGGGCTGCGTTGCGGCGCACGCGATAGTCTTCATCGTCGAGTGCCCGTGTCAGAACAGAGCGTAGCTCTGGGGAAGAATCTCCGAGTGCGCCCAGGGCTTCGATCGCATTGCGGCGCACCCACCAGTGATTGTCTTTTATCGCGTTTCTCAAAGCGGGCGCAGCAGCAATGGCGTTTGATCCCATACGTCCCAATACATTGGCAGCGACCGCTCGTATCCACCAGTGATGGTCTGATAATGTTTCTGTGAGGGCAGGGACTGCGGGTTTTCCGATGGATGCGAGGGATAGAGCCGCGCACCCACTCGTGGGATTTGTTCCATGGGCATTATCAGGCGTTTTGGCTTCTGTTTCTTCAATTGTCGCGAGTGTTTCTTCTCGCATGGCGGAGATGAGTTCAGGTACGGCTTCTGCGCCAAATTCAGCGAGTTTATACGCCGCGTCCAATCGGTCACATTCCGGTCCATTCTTCAGGACGCGAATCAAATTTTTTAGATTGCTCTCTGGCGTCTCGCGTTCTTTCTGTGCGTTTCCGCACATCCAGTTCCATACGTCTTTTGATATGGCTGGATGCCGATCTTCAATGCCCGGGGACCACGCGCGATTCTGGTGATCCCATATGGGTTTTTGCGGTTCTTGTGTGCGCGCAAATTGGAATTTCAGCATGTACCGATTTTTGGTGCTTATATTCTCGGTTGCGCGGTGCCAGGAGTCGAAGTGGATTAGCGCTACAGTGCCCGCAGGTCCACAAAATGCCCGCGCTTTTTCTTTTGTTTGCGCGGGATCTACATCGCTGATGGTTTTATAGATTTGCATGCCGGGCAATACACCTGAAGGTCCCATGTCCTCAGTTGTGTCCTGTGGAAAATAAAAAGCGAGCAGCCAGTAGAATTTCGGGTGTCGCAAATTGTGATCATATACATAGCAGTCTTTGTGCCATCGCTGTCCGTTTCGCCCCGGGGGATTCAGGTGGCAGTGACGATGGGGGTTCAAGATGTATCCCGGTCCGAGTAAGCTGGTGAGTGCCCCTTTTACGTTGGGGTGTTCAAATACCTGCCCGATCTGCGGTATCCGGGGCAATATGTTATTGCCGGGGTTGCCCTCTTTTTCAAAGACGGTCTCGATCTGTTCGTGGATATTCGCGTGGAATGAGGGCGGATAATCTGCGTGGACTGTCATGCATCCATCCACAATAAATCGCTGTACCTCTTCATCGGTTAATAACCGCATTGGATCAGCCATGGAGGCCTCCTTAGCCAAAAATTTCTACAAATTTCGCAACGCTCGCTCTGAATCCATCTTCAAATGTGCCACCTTTGGGACGATAGACGCTTTCGTAAGAGATTGCGCCCGCATATCCATCGCGTTTGAGCGCGTTTGCAATGGGTTCCAGATATGGTCCCACGTCGCCTTCGCTCAGGGGATAGAATCCAACGGTCGCACGCGCTATATCGGCTTTTGCGTCTTTGATGTGAATATGGCCGATGTAATCGCGAATTTCATTGTAGGCATCGGGATAGGGGATATCCGTACAGTACATTGTGTTGGGAATATCCCACAGGAGTTTGAGGTGGGAGCTACCCAATTCGTCGATCAATTTTCGGGCCAGGAATCCCGATGTTATCATGGCATTATTGCCCGTTTCAACGACGAGTGTTACGCCTTCTTCTTTGGCTATTTGGACGGGTACAGCCATCAGTTTCACCAGTTTGTCCCATGCACCGGCTGTGACAATCCAGTCTTCTGCGCCGTTGTACCCAAATAGTATCATTTCTTTTTTACAACTCATAATTCTGACGATATTTGTCCCGAGGGTTTTGGCAAGGGCAATGCACCGCCGCAATCCCGATACATGATCCTCAAATACGGGATCTCCTATTTCGGTTTGCAATACGGGCAAGCCGCCAAAGTTGTGCCGCGAGATGCAGGAGACTTCCATGTGGTGCTGCTTGAGTAGTGTCTTCATATGCGCCACTTGCCCGGCGTCGTGATCTCCTACTTCTCGATCCCATACAAACTGGAGTTCTGGATATCTCAGTCCGTATTCCGCCATGACATTCAACGCGTGTTCAAAATCCCTGCTGATTCCATCTGTAATTACACCGAGTTTCACTGTAAGCTCCAATCTCGTCTTACCGTTTTTTCACTTCAATATTCAGCATGTTTTCAAAAATTTTGATGATTGCCCAGTTCGCTTCTTCGGGGTTTACGCTGATGCCCGCTTGAAACCACTCCGCAGCCGATGAGAGGGTGAAGAGGGGCACGCCACATTCGCGCCCCAGTGTTTTTGCGATTCCGAGGTCTTTGTACATTGTGCCAATGCGGCTTTGGCCCGCAAAATTTCGTTCCATGATGTTTTGTGTTGTGTCCCGAAATAAGAAGCTACCGACCACACTCGTGTTGATGACTTCGTACAGGGTCTCGGGTTTTACGCCAGCTTTTACGCCCAGTGATAGGGTTTCGAAGATGCCCGCATAGGTGACGCCTGTCAAGACGGCCAGACACGCTTTCACGGTTTGTCCGGCTCCGATTTCTTCGCCGACGTGATAGATATTTTCTCCGACTGCGTTGAGGACTTCTCTGGCGTCCTCAAAAATATCTCGCTGTGCCGCTACCATCATTGTCAGTGTGCCAGCCGCTGCGCCGGGTGCGCCACCGCTTACCGGGGCGTCTATGACGCGAATATCCTTCTCTTCCAGATATTGCGCGATTTCGACTAATTCCGACCGCAATATGGTTGCGGTACAGATAAATGTCGATCCCGGTTTCATGCTGTTCAACAGACCATTGTTTAAGATGGCTTTAATTTGGTCGCCATTCATGACCATGACGAATACGAAGTCCGAGCGTTCGCCTACTTCGCCTGCATTTTTGGCCGCATAAGCTCCCTGCTCGACAAATGGATTCAATTGTTCGGGGCGCAAATCATATACGACAAGCTCATGTCCGTTCTTCAAGATGTTCGCAGCCATCCCGCTGCCCATATCTCCGACACCGATCAACCCAACACGCGCCATGTTTTTTCCTTTCGCATCTAAATTTAGTTTGCTAATTAACAATAAACTACTAAACTCCATTGGTCAAACTTACACTACGGGAGGCTTACAATGGGCAATATATATCTGAGATGGTGGGGGTGTGGTGCTTTCGACATTCTCTCGGGGGATGTCAATATCGCCATTGATCCGTATCTTTTCGGTGATAATCTAAAGGATGCCGAACCCATCTACGATTACATTTTTATCAGCCACGAGCATTTTGATCACTGTCATCCCAAAACCCTGACGAAATTGTGCCGGGGGGATCGCTTCAAGAAACTCTTTGTCAATATCGGTTGTATGACCCCAAACGAACCTGTTGACGAAAATTATGGCGATGCGGCTTTTTCTCGGGATTTGCCCATTAGCAAGCATATACCCGAGGAAAAAATCCAGGTGCTCTTTCCCAAATATCGCACCGATGACGCGCGCACTTTTCCCGGTCCCTTTTCGTGCGACCTGGGCGCTGTGCAGGTAGAAGCTGTTGAAAGCGGTGAAAATGCGCGGCCCGATTTACCCACCTGTGGTTATTTAATCACATATATTGAGAAAGATATGTCGTTCTATCACACCGGGGATCTCCACGCGACCTATCCCGCGCTGGGCAATCTAAAGGGTCGCGTGGATTATCTCATCCACATGAAAACGGGATTGAAGAACTGGCCCGTTTTTTCAAGTCTTCTCGATCTCGTGCAGCCCCGATTTTTGATTCCAACCCATTATCGAACAGATCGCAAAACCGATCCTATTCCCGAAGGACATTGGCCTCCCGATGTTACGGATGCGAATGCTTTTATCGAGAGTATCCGCGAGCACGCTGGCGACCGAACCCAAATTTTGCCCTTCACTGCCGGCGTCCAGTACGAGGTTGAATTGCCCGATAAAAGAGTTGTGTGGGCGTGGGATTGGCACAATACGTGGACGGTGCCCCCGTGGCGAGAGGGATAGGTCCCTGTTTTTACACAGGATCTTTCAACTGATATGCAATCGCGTAAAATGCCATTGAGTTACTCGTGCGATTTGGCTCGCTGCGATGCCAGGTGTAATTTGTGAAGAAGAGTCCGTCGCCCGGTTTCATTTTGACCAGGATTTCATCGGAGTAATCGATCTGATTTAGCGGGATGCGGTGGCGCTTAAACGGTTCATAGGTTTCGGTGCCATTCACATGGGATTTTCTGTACATCGGCGGGTCGTCGTAATAAGATTCGTGCGGTACGAGTTCCCAGCCGATATGGCTGCGCGGCATGACCGATAATGCGATGGCGTTCTTTCCGACTTCTTGCATCGGGATCCAGCAGTTGCAACCCAATTCGGGATCGATTTTCCAGTACCACGAGTCCTGGTGAAAATAACTGCATCCACCTTGCTCAGTGTCAATCCATCCGTGTTTAACCCCTATCTGATCTGTGAAGAGTTCCACATCGCCGCCCAAAACCGCCGCCATTGCGTTTGCCATATTGCTGTGTTCTGCAACGATGGCAAATACCGCTTCTTCCAGGCCCGGACGTTGAATGCCTTTGGGTACTGGATCGCCTGATGTGGCGCGATATATTTCGGGATTGAGAACTTGAAATCTGCCTTTTTCCCAATCTGGCGGATGATCTACTATTTCCCGCACTCGCGCCCAGGCGTTCGCCATGAGGTCGGGGGGGATCAATCCCTCCACATGGCAGTATCCTTCTTCTCGATACTGTTGGATATGTCGTTCGGTGACTGTGCTCATTCTTTTCCCTTTCAGTCGCTTATCCAGTGTCGGAACAGGGGTTTCGCGTTTTCCGGCAATTCTTCGTAAACCTGGCGGGGTACGGGTTCCTGGTCGTTATCGGTCAAGCCGGTTTCATCCACCATCATTTTGCGCTCTTCAGATCCCGGCATCAATACGCGCGTGTTCAACCACCAGGGGGCATAGCGAACGACAACGGATACCCGGTCCTCTTGCGATTGATTGGGGGCAGTTGCGTGCCATATTCGACTGTCCAGCACGAGGACGCTTCCTGCCGGACCCGTTGCATTCATCTCGGTTGAATAAGGTTCGTGCGGAACCACATCTATATTTCCGGTTGGATTATTCGACCATCGGTGGCTGCCCGGCACGATCAGTGTGCCGCCATTCTCATGGGTAAAGGGAGATAACATCCACAGGGTTGTGATATGCATTATCGCATCTGGATAAGGTGCAAGCACATGTGAGGCGTTGATCTGATTAAACGGCCAGTCTGCATGCCATCTGCCCCGTGGGTTGTCCCGACGGTTGATGGTCGCTGAGACATAAGACACTTTGACAAAGGAGCCAAAAAGAGCTTCGAGGATAGCCATCAGCCTTGCGTCTGCGAGATAGGGCGCGAGGGATTGGTCATAACGTATAAAGCCCGGCACGTGTCCGATGCCGTCTTTTGCGGCCTTTGCTCTGCCGTGTATCCCGGTCGAATGCCATACGTGATCGCGTATGGCATCTACCTCATTTTCCGGGATTACGCCTTCTATTACGGTCCAGCCATCTCTGCGGATTCGGTTTAGATCGGTATTTAAACTCATAGCGCATCCATTTGGTTATATGTCAAATATGATGATCTGCCGGGCGACTTCACCTGCGATCAGAGCCTTAAACGCATCGTCAATATCATCTAAGGATATATTGTGTGAAATCATTTCGTCGATCTTGAGATTGCCCATGAGATACATATCCACATACCGCGGCATATCCACGCGAAAGCGATTGGACCCCATGCTCGATCCCTGAATTTTGCGCTCGCGCAAAAAGTTGTGTCCTGTAAGTTCAATTTTAACGCCCTGGGGAATCATGCCAATTATCGTGGCGGTGCCGCCTTCTTCGAGCATATAAAAACACTGTTCCGCAGTCTGTTTTAAGCCGACGGCTTCAAAAGAGTACGCCACGCCTTTTCCGCCGGTCAGATCCATTATTTGCTCAACGGGGTCGCCATCGTTGGCATTGACCAGGTCTGTCGCGCCTAATTCTCGGGCCAGTTGCAGTTTGGAAGAGACGGTATCTACTGCAATAATACGCCCTGCACCGCCTATTCGCGCACCCTGTACAGCACTCAGGCCAATGCCACCGCATCCGACAACAGCTACTGTGCTGCCAGCCTCTACTTTGGCGGTGTTGAGCGCAGCGCCAACGCCGGTTGTCACACCGCATCCGATCAGGGCTGCTTTGTCCAGTGGCATGTCTTCGCGGACTTTGCATACTGCATTTTCGTGTACCAATAGCTGTTCTGCATAAGAGGCGAGGTTTGCAAATTGGAAGAACGCTTGATTATCCTGGGATAGGCGCGGTTTATCTGTCTCTTTGCGCTGTGTCGATTCCCTATCTTCACATAGATTTGGACGTCCGGTGGTGCAGTAGCGACAATGTCCACAAAAAACCGATAGACAGGTGATTACATGGTCGCCGGGTTTTACATAGGTCACGTCTGGCCCGACCGCCTCTATAATGCCCGCTGATTCGTGGCCGAGCACGGCAGGTAGCTCGCAGGTATAAAGTCCTTGCTGATAATGAACATCGCTGTGACAGACTCCTGCGGCGGCGGTGCGAATCAATACTTCGCGCCCGATTGGATCGGCAATTTCGACATCTTCTACAGTAATTGGCTGATGCGCTTCGCGCAAAACAGCGGCTTTCATGGTGAACCTCCTGTTATTTATCGACCTTCTTCTTCCCAGCGGCGAATCACGATTTTGGGATCGAAATAGGTGTTGTTGGGATAAAAATCGGGCAGCGATGTGCGATCCCCCTGTATCGCACCCTCCAGATGCAATAGTGCGAGTGGTAGCGCGGTATCAATATTTGTTTCGCCTTCCCGACTATCTGAGACAATCAGGCCATTCACCTGATATTGCCGCAGCAATTGTTCTCCAAGAGAGGTGGCGGACTGCAATAGCGCGTTATCGCCTGTTGCCGAGTGGAGTTCCAGTAAACCGAATAATGCACAGGCGTCGTTTTGTCCTTTGTTTACCCACGCTTCATCACTTGCAGGCGAACCGCCAGTTCCAAAATTCACAGGCGCGTTTAAGTCGCCCCAGCCCATCCCCTGGGCTGTGGAAAAGGCTATTTCTCGAAAACGATCAATGCCGGTCAGATGGTATGCCCGCGCGTAAGATAAGAACATCAGTCCATTTGCAGGGACTTTTCTCAGCTTTGTGGGCGGACAATAGCCGATTCCTTCATTGCTATTTTCTGGATAGAGGCGGGTGCCGTCATTGATTGCGGGATAAAAGCTGTGGTCATCGATATTATAACAGTGGGTTGCCAGGGCTTCTAAATCCGCGGTTACTACATCGAGAAATGCTTTGCCCTTTTCATCGCCCAGGATCTTCGCCGTATTGAGAAAGGTGACGGCGGCTCGTCCGTATCGAACCTGGATCACACCATTGGTGATAACTGTTACTTCGTTGACATCTGTTCGTTCGCTAAAAGGCGGTTTGAATGATTCTCGGACCCGACAGGGATCGCGGTGATTAAACTGATACCCCGCCAGTCCCGCCTCGGGATGCCGGATTTGATCGTATCGCGAGAGTAGATGCTTTGCCCATCTCAAAGGCGTTTCATCGCCTGAGAGTGCGTGTAGTATTGCCCCGCTGAGGATTAAGTCGCTTCCCGTGTTGACAAAGGAGAGCGCGGTATTCTCCACAATTGGCAATGGGCTTCCTTCAAATTCCACATCCCAGTTTTCTTTCCACGCTTCGTAAATTCCGTGTCGGTTAAAGAGCAGGGTGGGCCAATCCCAGATGTGCGCGTGCCAGACCGCTTTGACAAAGCGGCGCATGCGTTCGGGATGAACTTTATAGAGGTACGCATAATGCGGATAGACGCATTTCATTTCGTGATTGCCCAGCACTGGCGCATCCGTTAAGAGATCGTAACTGGTATGGCCGCCCCAGTAGAACAGGTCGGATTCTGGATCGTGAATTTTTTCCAGCGCACGACTGATCCATTCATCTGCCCGTTTGTGGTATTTGTCCTGCGCGGTCAACGTTCCCAATGCGTCCAACGTCCGCAAAAAATTTTGCTGACACGCGAGGTTGGAAAGTATGTTTCCTTCCCAGATTAGCGGCTGGGCGGTTGCCAGGTCGAGTCCGTCTGCCAGCATTGCACGGTTTTTGTGTGTACAACGCGCAAATATTTCCTGTACGTGTTTATCTACTACATCGATAAATTCCATGATTGATCTCCTTTGATCCAAACAATTATAGCTCCAATAGACAAAATATCAAAGTGTTCGTACATCCGCTCAACAATCGACTTGACATTGTTGCCCACAGCAAGCATAAATACGTCTCACTTCTTAATTTATTAACTTCTTTTGGAGGTCACATGTTAAAAGCCGGATTTATTGGAGCTGGGGGTCGCAGTCAGGGCGCGCATTATCCAAATGTCCATCGCCTGGAGCAAGATGTCGAGATGTGCGCGGTTTGCGAACTCGATGAAGAGCGCCTGGATCAGGTTGCAAAAAAATACGAGTTTCCGCAAGTATATACAGATCACAAGAAGATGCTCGATGAAGCCGATCTCGATGTCATTTATTGCGTTATGAATGAAAAATGGATTTTACAGACGGCTATTGATTGTATGAATGCGGGCAAACACATTTTTATTGAAAAGCCACCTGGTGCGAATCTCGAAGAGACCGAGCAATTGCTCGAGGCGGCGGTGTCCAATAATGTGTTCGCTATGGTTGGGTTTCAGCGGCGCTATACAGCGGTTACGCGCGAGGCCATGCGTGTCGTAGCAGAAAAGGGTCCCGTTTCATCCATTGTCACGACATTCAACAAACAAATGCTCGGTGGCGATGGTAATGAATTTACCTCTACTCTGTGGAATGACGTCTGCCATATTGTCGATCTCACGCGCTATATGGCCGGGAGCGAACCCGTGGAAGTGTCCGCCTATCAGGATAAATTTGGTGGAGAGAGCTATAATAATTACACGGCTCTCATACGTTTTGAGAATGACGCGGTGGGCACCATTCATGGCAATCGCGCTTCTGGTGGGCGCGTGTTGCGTTCTGAACTGCACGGCGTGGGTATTGGGTGTTATATGAAGATTCCCCAGGAGATCGAGATTCACGAAGACAATCAGGTGCGTACCCTGGGGGGATGGGAAGTCGATGGCGTAGAAGAGGATGATGTCGCCAGTTACGAGGGTGTTTTGACGATGCACCAGCATTTTGTCGATTGTATCAATAACAACGAGGTGCCTCACAACGACCTGCGAGATGTTATCCACTCCATCCGCCTGGTGGATCAACTCGAAGCTAAGGAGTAAATGTGCTCGGGTGAGTCAACCAGTTCGCCCGCAGCTTCTAATACTTCGATGCCCGCATCTTTTTTGTATGCGTTTTCGCTGATGTATCGCCGCCAAGTTTTTGCACCCGGTACGCCGGCAAATAGCCCTATGAGATGTCGCGCTATATGGTGCAATCGCGTACCGCGTTCGAGCTGGTCGGAGACATAGGGCAGATACGCGTGCAGAATTTCGTGCCGGGAAGGAATTGGGTGTGCTTCGCCGAAGAATCGGTGGTCGGCATCGGATAAAAAATAGGGGTTTGAATAGGCTTCCCTTCCGACCATCACGCCATCGACATGCGCCAGATGTGCGGCGGCTTCGTCGAGCGATGTAATTCCCCCGTTGATCACGACGTTCAGATCTGGAAAGTCGCGTTTGATGCGATAGACTATGTCGTAAGATAATGGGGGAATTTCTCTGTTTTCTTTGGGACTCAGGCCCTGAAGCCAGGCTTTGCGGGCGTGGAATGCAAAGATACGGCATCCCGATTCGGCAACGGTCTGGACAAAATGCACCAGTTCTTCGTAAGAATCGCGGTTGTCAACGCCAATTCGCGTTTTCACGGTTACGGGAATATTCACCGCGTCGCGCATTGCGCTTACACCATCGCGCACCCGTTCGGGTTCTTTCATCAAATACGCCCCAAAAAGCCCTGATTGCACGCGGTCGCTGGGGCATCCCACATTCAGATTGATCTCATCATATCCCCAGTCTTCACCCACTCTGGCGCACAGTGCGAGGTCGGCGGGGTCGCTTCCGCCCAATTGTAGGGCTATGGGATGTTCAATCGGGTCAAACCCCAATAAACGCGTGCGGTCACCGTGTATGATTGCACCGGTGGCAACCATTTCGGTGTATAGCAAAACCCGTTTGGTGATCAGGCGCAAAAAATACCGCTCGTGCCGATCTGTACAATCCATCATGGGGGCGATTGAAAATCGCCTGCTGTCTCCAATAGCCATATAAAATTCCACAAAAAAACGAGTCGATCACATAGGGCAACCGACTCGTTTTGGATGAATATCAGTGTTTGTCATGCATAAGCGGGAAGCCCGACTTCACTTGCATTGACAATACTGGGGGCTGCCTGTGGCGGATTGTCGCCGAGGAAGGGCAACACATCGTCCGGATCTTGCCACGCGCCATAGCCATTCAAAACACCAGCCACATTCGAGGCCGCCAGGATGGCCATTCCCGAACGGGTCCATATTGTCGCCGATGCAATATGCGGTACAATGACCACATTGGGCAACTCTTTAAGTCCGGGTTTCATCAGGGGTTCGTCTTCAAACACATCGAGGCCGACTTTGAAATCGGGATGGGTTTGGCAGTGTGCGACCAGTGCGACTTCGTCGATGACCGGGCCGCGGCTGGCGTTGATCAAAATGGCATTGTCTTTCATCAATGAAAGACGCTCGGTATTCATCAGGTGGAAGGTGGTGTCATCTAATAGCGGATGTAAGCTGACCACGTCTGCAACCCGCAATACGTCTTCAACCGAGTCCAGGCGCTGGCAGGTTACGGGTTCATCACCCTGAGATTTTAAGAATTCGCCATAAGCCGCGATGTAATTTTCCATATATTCATTGGGATACGGGTCAAAATAAACCACGTTCATCTTGAACCCTTCGGACATCATTTTGGCATACGCACAGCCGATGCGGCCAGCGCCGATTACGCCGACTGTTTTCCCGGTCATCAATTCGCCCAAATAAAGTGTGGGCAACCAGCCGTGATATTTTTCGGCGCGCATAAAGGCATCGGCTTCGATTACCCGGCGCGCTGCTGAAAAGGTGAGGGAGATGGCCATTTCCGCGGTGGTCTCGGTCAATACGCCCGGGGTGTTGCCCACTGGTATGCCGTATTTTGTCGCTACGCCAACATCCACATTATTGTATCCCACGGCATAGTTGGAATACGCTTTGCCTCCGGCATTCTTGAGGGCGGTGAATAGTTCCTCACCCCACTTTTCTGTCAATTGTCCGATTACGCCATCGCATTGATCGCCGATTTTGTCTGCGATTTCTTCGACACTCAAAATTTCCGTTGATGTGCCAATCTCTACGCGGCAATCAGCAGCCGTGAGAATCTCAAGCCAGCGGTCGCCTGGCAATTCTTTGGTTACGACTACGCGATTGCTGCCCGATTCGTTGTGTGTTCTCCAGTCATTGGTGCTCAAAATACATCCTCCTTGTATGCGTTCTGTTCAGAAAATTGCGAGTGCGGAATATAACCAATCAAAGCGTTTGTTTCAAGTAATTCTCATTTTGCGTTAGAGGCTGGCGGTTGGTAGATAGGCTAAGCGTTTTCGACCACAGGCTCAATATCGAGGACCTCGCGGTCGAGTTTGGGGGGTGTGCCTTTGCCATTGAGCCAGTAGTTCGCCATTTTTCTGGCAGCGGCCATCTTGGGCCAGATCACTTCGCGGTAGCCCCGTACGTCGTCGGGCAGGCGCAGGACTTTCACATAAGTATCGTATCGCTCTGTATTGTCAAAATCAAAATTATCTACCAGATCGATATACCAGTCTCGATAGTCTTTTTCTTCGCGGTGCCAGGCCGGAAGCCTGCGTAAAAAGCGCGCCCGTTTCATAATATTGAGCATCCAGTCACGGGTTTGAATATCGAATCTGATGTCCAGTCCCAGGACGGTGAAATGCGGCCGGGTTAGATGCCTGTAAGAAATCTGATCGCCGCGATTGGGATCGACATCGTAACGCGCGCGATCCCGGCGATATTTTTCTTCGCTTGTCAATAGATGAGCCACATAGATTTCATCTTTATAGGCCATTACGCGAGCGAGAAAGCGCACCACGGCATCTGTTGCGCGATACCGATATTGGACATTATCGCGGTCGTAAATTCTTTTTACGCGGACGATATAAGACTGTGCGTGTTCGATGCCGCCCCATTGAATGAGGTCGTAAACGCCGAGGGCAAATTGCAATTTTGTCGCGTCAGAAAGTGACCAGCCTGCAACTGTCTCTGAGAGGATGCGATAGGTCTTGGCCAATTTTTCACCCCGCGTTTTGGCCAGAATTTCCACTTTGTCGTCAATGAGGCCCCTGTATGTGGTTACGAGTTTGGGTTTGAAAAATGCATCGGGATCCAACGCGGCTTTGCGCCCCATCTCAAATGCTTTGAGATTGGCTTCGAGTTCATTCGATTTGATATTTTGTTTCATCGCCCACCGGATATTTTCCAGCGTGAGGGGTAGTGCCCCTCGTTGAAATGCGGCGCCCAGCAAGATGCTATTGGCATAGATTTTGTTGCCCAGGTATCGTTCGGAGATTTCGCCGAGGTCCATCCCGAAATACGTGTCGGGATTGGTATAACGCCGCAACATATCCTCCAGATGGTCTGTATCAAAATCATCTCGTCCAATCATCGACAAAATGGTCTCGCGCTTGCCAGTTTCCACAACGGCTGTGGTGCGCTGTGGACTGCCCACACGACCGGTTCCATTCGGATCTAACCCGCGCACTGCTTCCAGAATATCCAATCCCAACAGCAAGTCTGCATGCCCATAGGGCGTCAATTGCGAAATTACCCGTTCGTCTTTGGTAAAGCTGACGTGCGAATACACGCCGCCGTTGCGAATAGCCAGTCCCTTTTTGTTGGTAAATCGCACGGTATATCCCTGCTTGGCACCTGCAACGGCGATGATCGCAGAAATGGTGTTGATGCCCATGCCGCCTACGCCAGCCACATAAGCGTACCAGGCCGTATCAAATTCGCGGCATTCGGGTTCGGGAATATTCGATAGATCGATTGATTCGGTTTGCACTTCGGGCGCGCGTGATCGGTGAATAATCAGGCGTTCAAACGAGGGACACGTTTTATCGCCGTTGGCAACTTCGACTTTTGTACACGCGCCATCGGCAACGCATAAAGACAGATCGGTCGCGACTTTTGAGCCGTGGAGGGTTTCTTCGACTGTCAAGCCGCTGCATCCGGTTGCTTGCGTGCATTCCAGACAATATTCGCAGACTTCTGGGGTGATGTTGATGTGGGTTTCTTCCGAGAGATATCCCTTCTCCCGAATGGCCTGGATTTGTTCTGCGCGCACGCGACGGTGATACGTGATGCCGCACTCTTTGTCGGCAATGACAATTTTGACGCCGTCTTTTAGAAGCGCCTGTTCCAGGATATCGCGATACGCCTCCCTGTTTGCCGGATTCATGCGGGCGACCATCACCGGGCCGTTTGTACCGCCTCCTAAACCGCGTACGACCTGTTCAATATCCTGAGCAAAGGTCGGGCGTCCCATCAGGTCGATATCTACCCCCGGCGTGGGCTGATGCCCCGTCATTGCAGTGGTCTTATTGTCTAAAATGACATAGGTAATATCTTGCCCGTGTTTAATCGAATCGGAGATCGCTGCCATTCCACTGTGGAAAAATGTCGAGTCGCCCATGAATACGAGTTGTTTGTTGTCGATAAAAGGATCGATACCCGCACCCGTGCCGCCGCCGAGTCCCATTCCCGACAAATTGTGCATCAGCCGGTTAAATGGCTCGTATTTCAACAGGGAATAACATCCGATATCTCCGTGAAAAATCAGATCCATCGGATCTGTGCTGTGCTTGCGCTGCATGTAATCGCCATCTTGAAAATCGTCGATCATTTTGTCCAGCACACTGGCAGAATCCCGGTGCGGGCAGCCCGGGCAAAACGAGGGTGTGCGAACCGATGCGCTCAGGTCAAATGTTTCTGTCTGAGCCATCAAGGCGACAACGGCATCAATGCGGTCGGGATCTACGGGGACTGTGGGGTCGTCGAGCGATTTCAACACTGGAGCCAGCGCATTGAGCGTGATACTCGGATTCAGGCCACAACTGTCGGGGAAACCGGATCCATTGGGGAAGCGCTTGCCCCATATCCGAAATGCCTTTGTTTTGTCGGCTTGATACATGTTTTGCAAAGCGGCGCCAATTTGTTCTTCCAAAAAACCGCGTTTTTCTTCCACCACGTAAATTTCATCGACCAGATCTGCAAATTCGCGCAAAATTTCCGAATCGATAGGATACGTAATACCGTATTTTAAAATGGGAATACTGCTCCCCAACCCGACCATGTTGAGCGCGTGTTCCAAATAACAATAGGCCAAACTGCTGGTGACAAAGCCGATCCGCTTCTTGCCAGAGTCTGGCCGATATAAAATTCGATTCAGGCCGTATTCTTTTGCGAGGGTGAGCAGCCTGGGAAAACGCTGCTCGAGGACCTCCTTTTCTTTTATCACTGTATGTGGTGGGATAATCACGCGATCATCTGGGGAAATCGTTTGTGGATCCAGGCGGATGGGATGGTTAAATGTTTTTTCGGGAAACTGGTTTGCGTGTACTTCGACCGTGCCCCCGCCATCTGCCTGATTGGATGTCACGAGGTAGGCGATATAAAGCCGGGTTTTTTCCGATAACTCAAAGGCGACTTTGATCCAGTCTTTCATTTCCTGAAAGGTGCTGGGTTCGAATATGGGCATATACAGGTGTTTGGCAATAAAACGAGAATCAGCAGGCACTTGCGTGCCCTCAGACCACGTATCATCGCCAAATACAGCAACCGCAGCAGCGCCTTCACCTGTTCCGGCCATATTGCCCAGTGCCAACGCGTCTGAAGCGACGTGCGCGCCCACGCTTTTCATGACTGCGATGGCGCGAATAGATTCCATCTGCGCCCCATTGAGACGCGCTGCTCCCAGGGCTTCGTTGTTGGCAATTTGCACCATTACGCCTTTTTCCACCAACAACTCGCGGATGCGCTCTGCTGCATCAAATACTTCTGCCACGGGTGATCCGGGATATCCCGTCATCAACCCCATGCCGCCTTCGAGGCAACCCTTGACGATCAATTCATTGCCCGTAAAAATGCCCGTGCCTTTTTCAAATGTAAATCGAGGATCCATCAATATCCTTTAGAATGCTGTGTCTTGCCAATTGGGATTGTAGAGTTCACCTGACATGGTCGAGTGTACCAGTTCGTAAACACCGGTTCCGCGGCGATCGAAAAATATAAAAATATATCGCCCCGACTTTTCGTAAGTCCAGGTATCTATGGCTTTTCCTATCGCAGCCGATGTGGTATAGTCGCGCTCGCTGGGCGGTCCGTATTTGATATAAACACGTCCTTTGTCCGTCTCAGATCCCCGCTTGCCCGGCTGCGATGTAAACGTATCATCGGAGTATTTCATGCGATTTATATGGTCTCGAAGCCGTTCATTTAAGGGCGTCTTTGGCGTCGGATCCAGTTTTTTCCAAAATGTCCGGAGGAATTTCATTTTTGAATCCTGTGATGGCAAAGACTCGTACATAGAGAGATCTTTTTCAGACGCAATGTGGTGAATGGTTTGAAAATATCGCAATTGTTCCTGTTGCGCCTCTGTCAATTGTGGATTTTCATTTTCATCTGAAATGAGAAAGACTTTGCGTTTGTGCCGCACATGTTCGCGCGTGCTGCGGTCAAATAACTCAATTTGCAAATCGTACGCGCCGCCAGATAGTCCTTCTGTTTCCAGGGTTTCTGTTTTTACCACGCTTTCACCGGGCTTGATCAATCGCTTTGCCGGATACGATTTGACAACGACATCAGCGGTGTCGAGCAAACTGTATCCCAGGACAAATGAATCATTGGGATTGTTTGGCATGACCTTGAAGTTGTAAACCTCAAAGTAGATCTGTATCGGTTTCCCCACGCGGAAAAACCGCGTTGTATTGGGCACGACGTGCCATCCATTTTTGACAAAGCGCCCGGCAGATTCGGCTTTTTTTAGTTCCGAAGCGAATACCACATCGCTTACGACTAACTCAGGGCCCTCAAAACGGCGCACGCGCATATTTCCTTCACAGATGCCTGAAATATCTCCGTAAATATCTTCGGCTGTCAGCGTTATTTTGTAGGGCCCCGGTGCGATATCGACGGCGATAATATCGCGCACCAGCGCGCCATTTTGTTTTAATTCTCGGATATTTGCCACCGAAACATTCCGTGTCCACAACTCTCGTACTGTGGGATTTCCCGCGGTATCTTGCAGAGAAAGCTCAAAGTCAATTTGGGACACGTATTTGCCATCTTCAGGGACAAACTGCAATTGTCGCGCATCGATTAATGTATAGACTTCCAGACGCGTGAGATTTTGAGGTCCCCGAAATGCAGCGGTTTCGGCAAAAACGCGCAATTCGCCCTTTGAGCGCAAAGGCATATCCCGATATATTGGCGCATCTTCTTGCCCGTATGCCGTTGTCCAGAAACAGGTGGCGACTATCGCAACATACCATTTTATGAGACGCATGACGATCCTCCAGGTGTTATATACCACAATTCCCCGGCTGGTAGTGTAAGAACAGTATAAAAAGTTGAGAAAATGGAAACAAGCCTTATCGTGCCACTTGATCTGCAGCGTGGTAGGAACTGCGCACCAGTGGGCCAGATTCGACATGCCGAAAACCCAGCGTGAGCGCGAATTGTTTGAGATCCATAAATTCATCGGGATGGTAAAAGCGCGCCACAGGAACGTGTTGGGCAGACGGTTGTAGATATTGGCCTATTGTGAGAATATCTGTTTTGCAATCTGCGATATCTCTTATCGTCTGACGCACCTCTAATACGGTTTCGCCCGCGCCGACCATAATACCCGATTTTGTGGGCATATCGCGTCCCATTGCTTTGGCCTGTTTCAAAAGTGCCAGCGACCTGTCGTATTTTGCCTGGGGACGCATGGTTTTATACAGGCGAGGCACGGTTTCGACATTGTGGTTCAAGATATCGGGTGCTGCTTCTATGACCACGCGCAATGCCCGCCAATTGCCCTGAAAATCCGGGATTAAGACTTCGACTTTTGTGTGTTGGCACAATCGCCGAATCGCATATATCGTTTCGGCAAAAATGCGCGCTCCCCCATCTGGGAGCTCATCGCGGTTGACCGATGTGACCACCGCATGCCGCAATTCCATTGTCTGCACGGCTTGGGCGACCCGTTCGGGTTCTTCGGTATCAAGGCCCTCTGGACGCCCGGTTTTTACCGCACAAAATCCACAACTCCGCGTACACACATCTCCCAAAATCATAAATGTCGCCGTGCCCGAGTTCCAGCATTCGCCGATATTGGGACAGCGCGCACTTTCGCATACTGTGTGGAGATTTAACCCTCGCATCAAGTTTTTCAATGCGCGGTATCCCTCGCTACCCGGGGCTGGTACGCGAAACCATTCGGGTAGTCGCCTTCGGCGCACGGGAGGTGTTTCAATGTCCATCAGGCCATTCATTACACCCTCCGTCCGGTCAGTGTGCGCAAAGTCGTTTGGGTGATCTCGACATTGGTCAGCGCGTTGTCTGCGACGCCCTCACGGGGAAATACGACCGTCTTAAAACCATCGGATTTTCCCACGGCGAAATCCTCGCCTTTGCGGGCGTTTCCCTGTACCAAAACCTCGAGTGTGCGACCAATATATGTGGCATTGATTTCTTCGGAAATGCGATTTTGTTGTGCTATAATGGTTTCGAGCCTTTGTACCTTTTCTTCTTCTGATACCGTATCGGGCATCTCGCGGAAAGCGACTGTGCCTTTTCGAGCTGAGTACTTAAACATAAATGCGGAATCATAACGCACCTGCGCCATTAATGCCAGCGTAGCTTCAAAGTCGGTTTGGGTTTCGCCGGAAAAGCCAGCGATAATATCTGTACTCAAACACAGATCTGGCATTGCGCTGCGCAAATCATCGACCAGGGCGAGATAATCTTCGACCGTATAGCTGCGCTCCATCGCTTTTAGAACGCGGTTTGACCCCGACTGCACGGGTAGATGAATAAAGCGGCAAATTTTCTTTTCCCGTGCCATTATTTCAATAAATTTTGCAGAGAAATCACTCGGATGGGGCGAGGTAAAGCGAATGCGGTCAATGCCTTCTATGCGCGCAATCATCGAAAGTAAATCGGCAAAATCGCAGGTGCCATCGCGATAAGAATTGACGGTTTGGCCCAATAAGGTGACTTCTCGAAAACCCGCATCGGCAGCAGCACGAGCCTGTCTGACAATTTCGCGTGCCGGTACACTGCGCTCTCTGCCGCGCACGTAGGGCACGATGCAGAATGTGCAAAACTTATCGCATCCGCGCATAATGGTGATCCAGGCATTGCTGCCCTCTTCGCGCAAGGGGTCGATGTCCATATAGTATTCGCCGCGATCCAAACGCACATCCAGAGCTGAATCGCCACGCGCTTCGGCAATGAGTTCGGGCAGCCGCCGATACGAATCTGGCCCCACGACGAGATCGACGTAGGGCGCGTCGTTCATCAGGGATTCTGAAACGTGCTTGGCCATGCACCCTGATACCCCCATAATCAGATCTGGACGCCGATACTTCAGCTTGCGCAATTGCCCCAACCTGCCCCTTATTCGCTCTTCGGCGTGTTCGCGTATCGCGCAGGTGTTCAGCACAATGACATCGGCATCTTCTGGACGATGGGCAGAGGTATAGCCCGATTGCTTCAAAATGCCCTGCATCAATTCTGTATCTGATACATTCATCTGGCAACCGTACGTCTCGATAAAAACCTTTTGCCCAGACATAGGCGCGACAGGTATATCGGGCTCGGTTTGTACGGCGCGACCGTCTAATTCGATATCGAGCAATGCGCTCACTTTCGTTTCCTTTTTATTTTTTTTTTGCCAAACGAATCTCTTCGATTACTTCTGCATCGCGTTCATACAACAGTGCTTTATCAAGTGCCCGTCTCGCTCGCTCGCCCCCAATTTTGCCCAGTGCCCAGGCCGCGTGTTGTCGCACGAGTGGTTCGTCATCTTGCAGGGCATTTGCCAGGGCGGGAACTTCAGATTTGCTTCCCACATTGCCCAGTGCTACGGCAACATTTCGCAATAATCCACGCCGTTTGGCGCGTTTGATCGGGCTGTTTTTGAATCGCTTTGAAAAAGCCTCTTGATCCATGTGGAGCAAGTCGGTCAGCGCGGGCGCATTTAAGCCCTCGCGCGCTTGAAAAGCATTCTCAGAGGTTGGTTTTGCGTGTTTGATGTTCCAGGGACATACTTCCTGACAGATATCACACCCAAAGACCCAGTTGCCCATATCCGATCTCAAATCCCGCGGAATAGCGCCTTTCAATTCAATGGTCAAATAGGAAATACACCGACGCGAATCCACGACATAAGGTTCTGGAATAGCATCTGTTGGACACGCATCCAGGCACTGCGTACAAGTGCCGCAGTGATCGGGTTGCGGTCGATCGATCTCGAGATCGAGATTCAGAATAATCTCGCCTAAAAAAAAATAGGATCCGCGGCCTTTGTCAATCAAGCAAGTGTGTTTTCCAAACCAGCCCAGCCCGGCTCGAGCGGCGAAATCGCGCTCCAGAATAGGTCCGGTATCGACATAGACTCGTCCTTCAGCAGAGGGTTCGATTTGCTGAATTTCAGATAGGAGTTGTAGCAAGCGGTCTTTCATGACGGTGTGGTAGTCATCGCCACGCGCATAGCGGCCAATCTGCCCTTTGGGCGCACCGCCATTATCAGATCCATCGAAGCGAGGCTGATAATTAAGCCCCACACACAGTACTGATTTGGCGTCTGGAAGGATCTGGCGAATATCTGACCGCCGGTCCAGGTTGCGTGCCAGATACCCCATTTCCCCCGCGTAGCCCATTCCCAACCACTTTTGATAAAATGCCCAGTGTTGCGGGGGATCTACGGATGCAATCCCCACGGGATCAAATCCCAAACGCCGCGCCGCGTTCTTAATCCGATGGGTCATGCAAGCACTCCAAAAATAGAGGGCAGGACACAACAATGCCCTGCCCCGTGATTCTCAGGTCTGACGAGCCAGTTTGCCAAGTGCGTTGTGAACCGCATCTACCGCCAGATCCGCGGCGTGTTTTCGCGTGGGGGGCAAGCCGCCAAGCGCGGTTTCGATATCGGCACGAGCGATTTTGCACGCCTGAACAGGCGTTTTGCCAACCATCCATTCCGTGAGCACAGATCCCGAAGCAATGGTTGCAGCACATCCCTGTGCGCGGAAGCGCGCGCGATCGATAGCGCCGTCTTTGATGGCAAGATGCAGGGATAGGGTTGCCCCCGAAGCGGGATTTTCTGCAAATCCAACCGCATCGGGCGTGTCCAATGCGCCGACATTTCTGGGATTTTCAAAATGATCCCGTAAAATCTTGGAGTAACCGTCAGACATGGAATTACGCGCCGGTCCGTGCAGAAGTTCCCGAGCGATAATTGCTATTGCGCCCGCGTCGTCCGTAGCGTCGTCCCCGGCTGCGCGGGATGCGTTTGCCCGAGCGACCAGCCCAATCTGTGGCGATTGTTTGTCT